>JAICLM010000109.1 GCA_025927435.1 Thermoleophilia bacterium
GAGGCCGGACGACGAAGGAGATCGCCGACGAGCTGCACCTGAGCGTCGAGACGGTCCGGAACCACGTGCGGCGGCTCCTCAAGAACCTGGGCGTCCACTCACGGCTCGAGGCGGTCGCGGTCGCGCACGAAGCCGCCTGAAGCGGCGGGGGTGAGATTCGAACTCACGGAGCCGTGAGGCTCAACGGTTTTCAAGACCGTCCCGTTAGACCGCTCCGGCACCCCGCCGCGCGATCTAGTCTCGCAGCCGTGTCGACGATGAAGGATCTCGACGAGCTCGCGCTCGCCATGCCCGAGGCGACGAAAGAGATCGACGACGGCCGCCCGGTCTACAACGTACACGGGAAGATGTTCTGCTTTCATCGCGGGCCGCGGAAGGACGCCGTCGATGCCGAGACCGGCGAGCGCCTGACCGACGTCCTCGCCTTCCGCGTCGCCGACCTCGGCGTGAAGGAGTTGCTTCTCTCCGACGCACGCGGGATCTATTTCACGACGCCGCACTGGAACGGGTACCCGGCCGTGCTGGTGCGGATCCCCGACCTGGCCCGGCTCGACCGCGACGAGCTGCGTGACCTCGTCGAGGAGGCCTGGCTGACGCGCGCGCAGAAGCGACTCGCGAAGGCGTGGCTGGCGGAGCGGGCTACGGAGTGACGCGCTCGGGCGCGCCGTAGCCGCGCAGCACGTCCGGCACCTCGCCCTGGAAGTTCTCGAGGATGGCGAGCAGCGTTCGATCGGTCGTGGCCGTCCCGTTCAGCGTGTGCACCGGCTCGAGGTCGCTTCCGACACGATGGCGAACCCCGAGGCGGCGCGCCTGGAAGTCCGTCGTGTTCGACGCCGAGGTCAGCTCGCGGTAACGCCCCTGGAACGGGAACCAACCCTCGATGTCGTACTTCTTCGCCGCCGGGGCTCCGAGGTCGCCGGCGGCGACATTGACGACGCGGTACGGAAGGCCGAGCGCTCGCAGGATCTCCTCTTCGATCGCCAGGAGCCGTTCGTGCTCGTCCGTTGACGCTGCGGGGTCGCAGAAGGCGAACAGCTCCACCTTGTTGAACTGGTGGACTCGGAACATGCCGCGGGTGTCCTTGCCCGCGGCTCCTGCCTCGCGCCGGAAGTTCGTGGAGTACGCCGCGTAGCGGAGCGGCAGCGCGTCGAGGATCTCGCCCATGTGCAGGCCGGCGAGAGCGACCTCGGAGGTCCCGGTCAGGTAGAGCTCGTCAGCCTCGAGCGCGTAGATGTTCGACCGCTCCGTGGGGAAGAAACCGGTGCCGTACATCGCCTCCTCGCGGACGAGCACGGGCGGCAGCAGCGGCGTGTGACCGTGCCTCACAGCGGTGTCGAGTGCGAAGCGATACAGCGCGAGCGCGAGGAGCGCGGTGTCGCCGACCAGGTAGCCGAAGCGGGAGCCCGAAAGGCGAGCCGCGCGCTCCATGTCGAACCGGCCGACCTCGGTGTGCTCCTTCGCCTCGCTCAGCGCCGGGGGGTCGCCCACCCGGCGAAGCTCCTCGGCGTCCTCTTCGGCGAACCCGTCCGGAGCGGAGTCGTCAGGAGGGTTCGGCACCTGCGCCAGCGTGTCGTCTCGCGCAGCCTCCGCCTCCGCAAGCTCGTGCTCGACCTGCTGAAGCTGCTCCTTGATGCCGCGCAACTCCTCGAGCTGCTCGGGTGTCGGCTTGCCCTTGACCTTCGTCTGTGAACGGAGCTCGTCGACGCGCGGCACGAGCGCGCGCCAGCGCTCGTCGGCGGCGAGCCAGGCATCGAACGCCTCGGCGGCTCCCTTGCGCGCGAGTCGCCGCCGGAACTCATCCGGGGCGGCGCGGGCGGCGCGGGCATCGATCACGCCGCTGAGTCTAAGTAGGCCTCGAGAAGAACAGCGACGCCTTCCTCCTGCACCGAGGGAACGACGAGATCGGCGCGTGCCAGCACGTCCTCGTGCGCGTTCGCGACCGCGACCCCGAAGCCGGCCCAGTCGAGCAGCTCCCGATCGTTCTCGCCGTCGCCGCAGGCCACCGTCCCCTCCGGCCGGAAGCCGAGGCGGCCGGCGACGAACTCGAGCCCGCTGCCCTTGCTCACGTCCGGGTGCGCGAACTCGAGGAAGTACGGCAGTGACTTGGAGATGAAGAGACGCCCCGCGAAACGCGGCTCGAGCTCCGCCTCGAGCTCGTCGAGTGCAGCGGGATCGCCGACTGCGACGAGCTTCGTCGGGTCCCGGTCGAGCCATACGCGGAGGTCGCCGACAGTGTGGATCTCGAGCTGCTGGAAGTCGGCGTAGGCGCGAGCCTCGGGTGTGACCTCGGCGACGAAGAGCAGGTCGTCGAGGTAACAGTTGAGATGGAAGCCGGCCGCGAGCACGGCGTCCATCGCCTCGCGCGCCTCGGCGAGCGGAATCGGGACGTGGAGGAGGAACTCGCCCGTCGCCGGGTCGGCGACGACGGCGCCCTGGTAGCAGACGACGAGGTCGTCGAGCCCCGCCTGCTCGAGGTATGGCCGCACCGCTCGGAACATCCGCCCCGTGACCACCACCACGTGTGTTCCGGTGGCCCGCGTCTGCGCCAGGGCATCCCGCGTGCGCGGATGCAGCACCCCGTCCTCGGCGACCAGCGTCCGGTCGAGGTCGAGCGCGAACGCGCCGACGCGCGCCGGAAACCCGGGAGGGAGCTCTACGGCGCCGTGCCGCCGGTCGAGTCGACCACGTAGGCGGATACGTCGGCGATCTGCTGCGCGCTGAGCCTCGACTTGAACGCCGGCATCGCGCCTCCGCCGTTCGTCACCTGGGCGGTGACTGCCGGGTAATCGGGCTTGAGCTGGTCGAGATTCGGCCCGACGGTGCCGCTGGAGTGCGCGGCCTCGAGCGTGTGGCAACCGCCGCAGCCGGCGCTCGCGAACACTGAGCTGCCCTTCTTCGAGTCGCCCTTGAGCTTGGAGGCGGGCACGGACGGGGCGCTGGACGTCGTCGCGATCGTGCCGATCACGGTGCTCGGGGTCGGCGATGCGGTTCCCTGGGAACCGCAGCCTGCGAGCATGATCGCGCCGAGCACAACGGCAGTGGCGATGACTGCTGGGTGGCGCACCGGGCAGGACTCTAATGAACCGCTAAGACCCGCGGACGCAGGAACCGGCGGAGCAACCCGGCTCAGTACCATGGAGCCATGCAACGCAGAAACTTTGGCCGCGACCGGGGCCTGTCGCTGCGGATGCTCTTCACGAGCGGGCTGCTCGGCCTGCTCTACGTCGGGTTCGGGGTCGCTCTCTTCTACTTCCTCAACGTCGGGCTCGCGCCGATGCTCCTGATCGTCGTCGGCATGGGCTTCTTCCAGTACTACACGTCGGACAAGCTCGCGCTCGCAGCCTCCGGGGCGAAGGTCGTCTCGGCCGAGCAGGCGCCGGAGCTCCACGCAATGGTTGAGCGGCTGTGTGCGATGGCGAACCTTCCGAAGCCGCGCATCGCCGTCGTCGACACCGACGTTCCGAATGCGTTCGCGACGGGCCGGAACCCCAAGCACGCGGCGGTCGCGGTGACGACGGGGCTCTGGCGGCGGCTCGAGCCGCAGGAGATCGAGGGCGTGCTGGCGCACGAGCTCTCGCACATCGCCAACCGGGACGTGCTGGTGATGACGGTCGCGAGCTTCTTCGCGATGCTCGCCGCGATGCTGACGCGCTTCGGGCTCTACGCGGGGATGTTCGGCGGCTTCGGCGGCGGCAACCGCGACAGCAACAACAACCAGGTGCCGGTGTGGCTGATCGTCTTCCTCGTCTCGGTCATCGTCTACGCGATCAGCTTCATCCTGATCCGCACCATCTCCCGCTACCGCGAGTATGCGGCCGACCGCGGCTCCGCGATCATCACCGGCGCGCCCGAGAACCTGATGAGCGCGCTGCAGAAGATCTCGAGCAACATCGCCCAGATCCCGCAGCGCGACCTGCGCGAGATGCAGGGGATGAACGCGTTCTTCATCATCCCGACCAACTGGAAGTCGAGCATGAGCGAGTGGATGATGGATCACCCGCCGCTCGAGAAGCGCCTCGCCGCCCTCAGCGAGATCGCCCGCGAGATGGGCAAGCCCGTCTCGTAGCGAGGCCCGGAAGCGCGGTTTCCGCCACTAGATCGGCGCGTCGAACAACGCCAGCCACTTGCTGAGGTCGGGCTCGATCGGGAGTTCCTTCTCGAGCTTCGCCTTGAGCTCGAGCTCCCGCGCGTTGTCGCGTTCCTGCTTCGTGCCCGTCGGCACGAACGGCCACCACGTGCCGGTCTTGAAGCCGTAGATCCAGTAAACGGGGTGGCCGTCGGACGCCGACCCCTCGAAGCGGAACGCTGCGGCGAGCAGCTGTCCGCCGAAGCCGTGATCCTCGAGCTCGGACGCGAGCGTGTGCACTCCGGCGACCTGGTCCTCGAGCTGGGGATCGTGGACGATCACCCACTCGAAGCCGAACGAGTCGGTCTTGCGTTCGATCGTCGAGCCGGAGTCGCGGGCGATGCCGCGTAGCAGCTCCTCCGCGTCGCTCTGGCTCGCGCTGAACTCACCCGCCGAGAGCGGCTTGAAGATGAGCGCGGAGTGCCCGGCCGTCTTGAGCGAGCAGGCCGTGTCGAGCGTAACCGCGGCGGTCGAGAGCGCGAACAGCCTCTCGGCGGCCGGCCCCTGGAGTTTCTTCCGGCCGAAGAGGATGTCGCCGAAGCGGGTCAGGACTCGGTGGTTTCCTCGGCCGGCTGCGCCGCCGGCTCGGTGTTCGCGGCCGGAGCGGCCGGCTCCTCGCCGCTGGGGGCCCCGGAGGCGATCTCCTTCTGCGACGAGCCGGAGCCGACCTCCGTCTTGAGCTTCGCGAGCTCGTCGTCGACCTGCGTGGCGGACGAGATCTGCGCGAGCTCGCGGTCGAGCTGTGTCTGGTCGCCGGCCGTGAAGTCCTCGAGGGCGCCGGTGGAGGTGAGCTCGTCGATCGCCGCCGCGCGCGCCTGCATCTCCTCGGTCTTGTCCTTGGCGCGCTGGATGGCCAGGCCGGTGTCCTGCATGTGCTGGCCGATCCCGGTCGCGGCCTCGCCGACCTTGACCTGGGCCTCGGCAGCCGAGTACTGCGCCTTCAGAACTTCCTTCTGCGAGCGGAAGGACTCGATGCGGGTCTCGAGCTGCTGCTGGGCGGCGACGAGCTTCTCCTGCTGGTCCTCGAGCTGCTGCACCTGCCCGTCCATGTCCTGCAGCTGCGTCTGCGCGAGTGCCTTGCGCTCGAGCGCCTGCCGCGCGAGGTCCTCGCGGTTCGCCGCTACCGCCTGGCGTGCCTGGGTCTCGAGCTTGACGACGTTCTGCTCGAGCTTCTGCTGCTGCAGCTCGAGCCGTTTCTTCGAGGTGACGACGTCGGCGGTGCCGCGTTTCACGTTCTGCAGCTGCTGGAGCATCTGTTCGTACGAGTAGTCGAGCGTCTCGGTCGGGTTCTCGGCCCGGTTCAGGAGCTTCGAGTATTTCGCCTTGACGACCGTCGTCGTCCGTGACCACAGGCCCGCCATCAATCCTCCTCGTGGGGAACGCGGTTAGGTTACCGCCATGCTCGTGGAGAAGAGCATGCATCCCGACTGGCTCAGCAACGCGTTCCTGGTCGCAACCGAGGGCGGGCCCGCGGTGTTCATCGACTCGGGAGCCGACGTCGCGCCGCTGATCGAGGCGGTCGAGCGGTGGGGAGTGACGCCGGTAGCGATCCTCCGGACGCACTCGCACCACGACCACGTCGAGAACGAGGACGAGCTGGGGCGCCGCTACTCGATTCCGGTGCTGTCCGAGCCCGGCGAGTGGAAGTGGGACGGCCTGGAAGCGCGGGCGCTCGCGACGCCCGGGCACTCCGACGACGGCCTCTCGTTCGTGCTCGACGGCGGCTTGGTCGCGACGGGGGACACGCTGTTCCGCGACGCGGTGGGCGGCGGGGACGTGGCGACCGTGCGGCGGTCGGTAATGGACGTTCTCCTCGAGTTGCCCGACACGACGCGCGTCCTGCCGGGGCACGCGGACGAGACGACGATTGGTCGCGAGCGGCGCGAGAACCCCTTCATCCGCGTCTGGAGCGGCGTGGAGGAGGAGGGAAGCGAGCGCGTCCGGGTCGGCGGTCGTGAGGCGACGCTCCTCGTCTGGTCGCCCGACTACGACGGCAACGGCAAGGCGTGGGTTCGCTTCGACGACGGCGAAGAAGCGACCGTCGGCGGCTCGCGCGTCGAACGCGGCTAGCTCCGCCCGAAGCGGACCTGGCTCGGTATCAGTTACCGAGACATGTCCGGAGGGCAGCAGCGGGCCGCCTGGCGTGGCGGGTGTACGAAAGTGGGCGTGTCCGCACGGGACATGTCGCGGTATCAGTTACCGAGACATGTCCGGAAGGGACAGTAGGTTGCCCGGCGTGCGTCTCATCGTCGCCCGCTGCGAGGTCACGTACTCCGGCCGCCTCTCCGCCGTTCTGCCCGAGGCGGTGCGGCTTCTCATCCTCAAGGGCGACGGGTCGGTACTCGTGCACGACGACGCCGGCGGCTACAAGCCGCTCAACTGGATGACCGCCCCCACCTTCATCGCCGACGAGGGCGAGCGGCTCGTCGTGACGAAGCCCAAGAGCGAGGACGCGCTCGAGATCCGCCTGCTCGAGGTGCTGAGCGACGTGACGCATGACATGGGGGAGTCGGCGGCGCTGCAGAAGGGCGGTGTCGAGCGCGACCTGCAGGAGGCCCTCGCGGCAGCGCCCGAGGCACTCGGGGAGCCGCTGACGCTCGTGCGGCGCGAGTGGCAGACGGAGATCGGGCCGGTGGATCTCATGTGCCACGACGAAGACGGCGAATGGGTCGCGGTCGAGGTCAAGCGGATCGCGACGATCGAGGCCGTCGAGCAGCTGACGCGCTACCTCGACTTCATCTGCCGCGATCCGGCGAAGGCCGGCTGCCGCGGGATC
>JAICLM010000243.1 GCA_025927435.1 Thermoleophilia bacterium
CGAGCTCCTCCCGCGCCGTCGCGTCGTTCCCCAGCTCAGCGAAGAGAAGGGCGACCGCCCCGAGCGAGTTGACGTAGGTCTTCGTCGCGGCGACGGCCTGCTCCCGGCCGGCCTCGAGCGGGAGCACGGCCTCAGCCGTCCGAGCGAGCGGCGACTCGACGTCGTTCGTCAGCGCCAGTGTCGGCCGCCCCTGCTCCCTCGCCTCGGCCAGCACGGCGACGACGTCGGGCGAGGCGCCGGACTGCGAGATCCCGATCACGAGAGCGCCGTCGAGGCGCGGCGGCTGGGCGTAGATCGTGTACAGCGACGGGGTGGCGAACATGACCGGAACGCGGTGCGCGCGCCCGAGGAGGTACTGCGCGTAGCGCGCGACGTTCGAGGAGCTGCCGCGGGATGCGATCAGGAGATAGCGGAGGTCGCGCCGGTGGAAGAGCCGCGCGGCCGTCCGCGCCGGCTCCGCCCGGCGCTCGAGGAGGCGGGCCAGCGCCTCCGGCTGCTCGCGCAGCTCAGTCTCGAGCCACGACATCGGTCCGTCCCGAGCAGAGGACGGTCTGGATCTCGAGCCGGTCGTCGAGCACCACGACGTCCGCGAGCGCGCCGGGCTCGAGAAAGCCGACGTCGCCCCGGGCGAGGAAGCGTGCGGGGACCTCGGTCGCCGCGCCCACCGCCTGCTCGAACGGAACACCGAGCGCGTGCAGGTTCCGCACGGCCTCGATCATCGTGAGCACCGAACCTGCGAGCGTCCCGTCCTCCCGCATCGGCGCGGCACCGTCCTCGACCGCCACCTCGACGTCGCCGAGCTGGTATGTGCCTCCGTTGCTGCCCGTCCCTGCGGCCGCCATCGCGTCGGTGACGAGGGCGACCCGGCCGGCCGCGCACGACCAGACGAGCCGCACGGTCTCGTCGGCGAGATGATGGCCGTCCACCACCATGCAGATCACCACGCCGGCGCGCGTGAGGGCTGCTCCGGCGATCCCCGGATCGCGGGAGCGGAAGGGGCGCATCGCGTTGAAGACGTGCGTGACGCCGCCGACCCCGAGGTCGAAGGCGTGGTTGGCCTCCTCGGCCGTGGCGTTCGAGTGTCCCGCCGCGACCGCGACCCCGCGCTCGCGTAGCCGCTCGACGAGCCCGTCCGCGCCGGGCAGCTCGGGCGCGAGCGTCATCTGCGTCACGACGCCCGCGTCGAGCAGCCGGTCGAGCAACGCGACGTCCGGCGCGCGCAGATGGGCCAGCGGGTGCGTTCCCGGGCGGTCGGGAGAGAGGAACGGTCCTTCGACATGCGCGCCGAGGATCCGCGGCCCCTGCGCGGCCATCGGCATCGCCCGCAGCGCCTCGATCGTCGTCTCCTCGGCCGAGGTGATGAAGGTGGGCTGGTACGCGGTGACCCCGGCGAGCAGCAACGCCTCGCCCGCGCGGCAGTAGTCGTCGCTCGAGGCGGAGAGGAAGTCGACACCGCCGTAACCGTTCACCTGGAGGTCGACGAAGCCCGGAATCGCGACCCGGCCGCGGGGACCGCGGGCGAGACCGAGCGCGACAATGCGCCCATCCTCGACGTCGACGTCGCCGGGCACGATTTCCCCGCGCACGAGTGCGGCTTCTACTCCCAGCCTCACCGGCCGGCTGCCTTCCGCACCGAGCCGTCGGACGCCTCGAGCCGCGAGCGCGCAGCGTCAGCGTCGACGCCCGCGAGCAAGGAGACGAGCGCGACCCGCGCGTCACCGGCTGCAGCCTGCAGCGCCTTGTCCACGCGGTCCTCGGGGGCGCCGCTCGCGAGCACGACGTTGCGGCGCGCCCGCTCGCGGAGCTTCTCGTTGGTAGGAGTCACGCCCACCATCAGCCCGCCGTACGTGCGGCCGAGCCGGATCATCGTCACGGTCGAAATCGTGTTGAGGACGAGCTTCTGGGCCGTACCGGCCTTCAGCCGCGTCGAGCCCGCCAGGACTTCGGGCCCCACCACGACCGCGACCTCGTGCGCAGCAAGGGCCGCGGCCCGGCTGTCCCGCGCGCTCGCAACAGCCACGCCGAGTGCGCCGCAATCGCGTGCGACCTCGAGCGCGGCGAGCACGAACGGAGTCGAGCCGCTCGCGCTGACGGCGACGACGCAGTCCTCGGGCCGGAGGGCAAGCCCGCGCAGTGCGTTCGTCGCCGCAGCACGATCGTCCTCGTCGGCGTCCTCCTGGGCGACGACGGCGAGGACCTCGCCGGGGGGCGAGCCGAAGGTGGAGCCGCATTCGGCGGCGTCGAGCGCCGCCAGCGCTCCCGACGTCCCGGCCCCGGCGTAGACGAGCCTACCGCCGCGACGCATGCGCGCGGCGATTGCGTCGATCGCGACGGCGAGCGCGTCACCTGCCTCGGCGACCGCGGCCGGAACCATCGCGTCCTCGTCGTTGAGCAGCCTGACGAGGTCGCGCGTCGAGCGGAGGTCGAGATCGGCGAGATCCGGGCGCGCGGCCTCGGTCGTCGCCGTCTGCGGCTGCAGCGTGAGCGCTGCGCTCACCGCCTCCCACACGAGCGGCGCGTCAGGCGTGGCCAGCGAGGTCATGTGCCGGCAGGCCTCGAAGCCCCACGTCCACAGATCGCCGACGCCTTCCTCCCGCGCTCCCGCGACCGCCGCCTCGAGCTCGGGGATGTCCTGCGCGTCGAGGCCGAAGCTCGGCACCCACAGTTGCGCACCGACTCCATGGCGTTCCGCCGTCTCGCGGAGAAGGCGCGCAAAGCGCCGCACGAACGGACCGGCCGCCTCGTTCCAATGCTTCCAGTACGGATCCGTCGCCAGCGTCGCGAGGTGCGGGAGGGCGGCAACCTCGTTCCAGTCGGCGAGCCCCTGCGTGCCCTCGGTCGCAGGGAGCAGGCAGACGGTGTTCATGCCGCCGCGGGACGCGACGTGATCGGTGACCTCGCGCAGGAAGTCGACGACCGACTGCTCGCGGAAACGCCATATCTCGGGGGTGAGCTCACCGGGGACGGGGCCTCCGAAGCGCTCGGCGCACCGCTCACAGTGACAGGTCCAGCGCTCCGGGTCGTCGACGCCGACGTGGGCCGGGACGACCCAGGCCGGCTCGTCCCAGAAGACCGAGTCGACGCCGCACTCGAGCACCCAGTCGGCCCACTCCTTGCAGAAGCCGCGGTAGGCGGCGCTGTTGAGGCAGGCAGCGGCAACCCGGCGTCCGTCGTCGAGCACCTGGCACTCCTCGGGATGGAACGCGACCCAGCGGCTCTCGGCCTCGCCGCCGAAGGTGCGGCCGA
>JAICLM010000032.1 GCA_025927435.1 Thermoleophilia bacterium
CGCAGGTCGCGCGCGCGGGGGAGACCTGGATACTCAACCCGGGCTCGCCGACCGAGCGGCGGCGTGCGCCGTCCCACGCGATGCTCCTGCTCGAAGTGGCCGACCGAGCGCTCCGACCCGAGTTGATCCCCTTGATTTGACAAGCGAACATCCGTTCGTCTAGGATGCGAACAGATGTTCGGGAAGCTCCTGATCCTCGTGTGTGTCGCGGCAGTTGCCGTGGGGCTGGCAGCCCGCGGCTCGAGCGGGGCCGGGCCGAAGCGCACCTACGTCGTGCGGCCGGGCGACACGCTCTGGTCGGTCGCGCAGCGCGCGTACGCCGGCGACCCACGGCAGGGCGTGTGGGAGCTCCAGCAGCGGAACCACCTCGCCTCGGCGACGATCGTCCCGGGCGAGAAGCTCGTCCTGCCTTAAGCGGCCGGCGGAAGGTCGATCCCGAAGGTGTAGACCTTCTCGCCGCGGAAGAGTCGCTTCTCCGGGTCCCACGGGAACCAGATCAGGACGTTCCACCCGAGCCGGCCCTTCCTCGGAGGCTCACCGAGCCACGGCGCCTGCTGGGTCGCCGAGACGTTCGCTTCCTCGCACACGCCCTGCGGCCCGATCACGATGTCGGTCAGGTCGAAGCGGATGTCCGGGAAGGCGGTCAGCAGCTCGGTGTAGAAGCGACGCGCGCCGTCGTGCCCCTCCCAACGATGGCCGGTCTGGACGAGCTCGTACACGCAGTCCGGCGTCAGCGTCGAGATCAGGCCGGCCAGGTCACGCGCGTCTTCGGCGACCGAGTGCTTCTTGTACAGCTCCCTGACCTCGCGGTAGAGGTCGGGCGTGAACTCGCGGCGGTAGACCTCGAGCACGGTCGGGTCGGGCATGGGGCCGAGCCTACATCGTCAGGCGGGAACGAGCTCGTCGGCCATGGGATCGCTTCCGAACAGCTCCGGCACGCGCTCCACGAGCCTGACGTAGGCGTCCACGACGGCGGGCGCGAACTGCGTGCCGCGGTTCCGGACGACCTCCTCGGTCGCGTGCGCAAGCGTGCGGGCGCAGCTGTAGGGACGATCCGTCGTCATGGCGTCGACGGCGTCGGCGAGCCCGACGATCGCGGCCTCGAGCGGGATGCCGTCGCCGCGCAGGCCGAGCGGGTAGCCGCGGCCGTCCCAGCGCTCGTGATGGTGGAGCACCGCAGGCACGGCCGCATGGAGCCTGTGCAGCCGCCCCACGATCCGCGCACCGTCCTCCGGGTGGCGTTTCACGATCTCGAACTCGAGCTCCGTCAGCCGGTCCGGCTTCGTGAGGATCGCGTCGGGGACGCCGATCTTGCCGATGTCGTGGAACAGCCCGGCGAAGCGGAGCACGTCCAGCTGTTCCTGCTCGAGGCCGAGCTCCTCGCCCAGGGCGACAGCGATCCGCTGCACGCGCTGGGAGTGACCCGCGGTGTACGGATCCTTCGCATCGACCGTTGCGTTGAGGCTCTCGACCGCTTCGAGCGCGCCCTCCTCGAGGAGGCGGTTGGACTCCGCGAGCCGCAGCGTCCTCCGGCGCAGCTTCTCGTTCTGGCGGCGCAGGGTGCGCGACGCGCCGCGTACGAGCAGGGCGAGCGCGGCCCAGAGCGTCAGGAAGACGCCGCCGACGGCGAGCCAGAGCATCGTGCGCCGCGAGCCGATCAGCCGTCTGAGGGCCTCCGGGTTCGCGTAGATCTCGTACGCGCCGATGGGGCGACCCTTGCCGTCGTCGATCGGCGCGTAGACCTCGAAGAGCTGCTTGTAGCCGAGGTTGTTGCTCTCGAACGCGTCCTCGCCCTCGGCCCCGGTGCCGACGAGCGCCGCGACTGCCCGGTTCTCGTGGATCGCCTCGCCGAGCTCGTCGTCGAGCGAGAAGCGATGGTCGATCAGGTGCCGATCGCGGTTCGGCACGAGCCGGTCGGAGCTCGACCGGGCTCGCGTGTTCGTCCACGCGAGGATGCCGTCCCTCCTCCAGACCTTCACCGTGGCGATGTCGCGCTGCCGCAGGACGCTCGACGCGAGGCGCCCGTCTTGCTTCCACGCGATGTGCACGTGGCCGTTGCGGACGAGCAGGGGGTGCACGACGCCGTCGACGTAGCGGGCGAGAGCCGTTTCCTCGGCGTTGAGGGCCTCGCTCTTCAGGGAGCGGGAGAGGATCGAACCGAGCACGATTCCCGCGCCGGCGCAGATGAGCGCCGACGCGAGCAGGAACACCCGGAGAAGCGTCAGCGACCGTTGCAGATCGCCTCCGCGCCGCAGCGGCTTGGCGTCGTCCACCGGCGGAATATCGGCCGCGCGAGACGGTGGGATTAGTCCGCCGTTCCTAGAATCGCCGGATGGACCTCGACGTCGTCTTCCTCGGCACCGCCGCCTCGATGCCGACGGCGCAACGCTCCCCTGCTGCGCTGCTCGTGCGGCGCGGCAGCGAGCGGCTGCTGTTCGACTGCGGCGAGGGGACACAGCGGCAGCTGCAGCGGTCGGCGATCGGCCTCCCCGACCTGCAGGAGATCTTCCTCACGCACTTCCACGCCGACCACTTCCTCGGCCTGCCGGGGATGCTGAAGACGTTCGCGCTGCGTGGTCGCGACGAGACACCGCTCACGGTCTACGGACCGCGTGGGCTGCGCGAGCTGTTCAACCGGCTGCATCCGTTTCTCGGTCGGTTGCCGTATCCGCTGACGGTCGTAGAGCTCGACGCCGGGGAGAGGCTCGAGCGCGGCGACTACACGATCGAGGCCTTCGCGGTCGAGCACGGGGCGGAGGCACTCGGTTACACGATCGCGGAACCGGAGCGGCCCGGCCGCTTCGACGTCGCTGCTGCGGACGCTCTCGGAGTGCCGGACGGCCCCGCCCGGGGGCGATTGCAGGCGGGGGATGAGGTGGCGGTCGACTCCGGCCGCACCGTGACTCCGGCGGACGTGCTCGGGGAGCCGCGGCCGGGGCGAAAGCTCGTGCTCACCGGCGACACCGCGCCTTCCCCGCGCGTCGTGCAGGCCGCGCACGGAGCCGATCTGCTCGTCCACGAGGCGAGCTTCCTCTCCGACGAGGCCGAGCGAGCGCGCGAGACCATGCACTCGACCGCCGCAGAAGCTGCTGAAGTGGCACGCCTCGCGCAGGTACGCCTGCTCGCGCTCACGCACGTCTCGCCGCGCTACTTCGGGCCGGAGCTTGCCGACGAGGCCCGTGCGACCTTTCCCGAGACGGTCGTGCCGCGCGATTTCGATCTGATCGAGGTGCCGTTCCCCGAGCGCGGCGCGCCGCAGCTCGTCAAGAGCGGCGCGCGCCCACCTCGTAGCGACCCGGTGGAAGCCCCTATGATCGAGCCTTCATGAGTGGCAAGGTTCAGCTCGCGGTCCTGGGAGATGTCGCCGAGGCGGAGGAGATGCAGGAGATCCTGCGCAACGCCGGCATCGATTCGTCGCTCGAGCAGGCGCCGGAGGAGGACGCGGTCAGCGTTTTCGTTGCCGAAGGCGACCGCGAGACCGCGCAGGACGCGATCGAGGCGCTCACCGAGCCCGGCGACATCATCGCCGAGCCGTAAACTCCCTGCACATGCCGACCATGGTCTTCCTCCGTGGCAGGGCGCGCCTCACCGCAGGCGCGGCCGCGCGGTCGCCACGCTCTTCGTAGTCGCGCCTTCGCCGACGAGCTCGTCCGGAACGCCGGAGTCCTGCCCGGGACGCTCGTGCTCGACCTCGGCGCCGGCGGCGGCGCGCTGACCCGCGCGCTCGCCGACGCCCGCGCCCGCGTGCACGCGGTAGAGCTCGACCCGGCTGCGCTCCGGCAACTGCAGACACGCTTCGGTGCCGATCCCCGCGTCGACGTGATCGCGGGCGACGCGAGCGTCGTCCCGCTGCCGGATGAGCCGTTCGCAGTCGTGGCGAATCTGCCCTTCGCCGCGGGCACCGCGATCCTGCGCCGGCTGCTCGGCGATCCGGGCGTGCCGCTGACGCAGCTCGACGCGATCGTGGAGTGGGGACTCGCAGCGAAGCGGACGGCGGTATGGCCGTCGACCCTGCTTGGCTGCACCTGGGGAGCGTGGTACGAGATGACCCTCGTTCGACGGGTTCCGCGCGCCTGCTTCGCACCCCCGCCGAGCGTCGACGCCGCTGTGCTGCGCGCGACGCGGCGCCCGGAGCCGTTGGTCGCGGCGGAGGAAGCGGCCGGCTACGGAGCGATGCTGCAGCGCGCGTTCGCGGCCCGGTCACCGCTCGATCGGATCCTCCCGCGAGGCCTCGTCCACCGGCTCGCGCACGAGCTCGGCTTCGATCCACACGCCGGCGCGCGAGACCTCGATGCGCAGCAATGGGCTCGGCTCTACGACGCGGTCAGATCCACCACGCCCCGCCGGCGAGCAGCGGGATCTCGTCGCCGCCGCGGGTCACGCCGCTGACGGTGACCGCGTCCGAGCCGATCATGAAGTCGACGTGGACCTTGCTCTCGTTGATCCGCGGCAGGTCGGCAGGGTCGGCGATCGGGTGCGAGTACGCGTCCCCGAGCGCGAGGTGGCTCGCCGAGTTCTCGTCGAGCAGCGTGTTGAAGAACGTGCGGCCGAGCCTGCCGATGCGGCTGTCGCCGTCGACGAGCGCCACCTCGCCCAGCCGAGCGGCGCCCTCGTCGGTGGCGCAACGCTCGCGCAGGGACTCGGCGTTCGTGTCCGCCTCGATCTCGACGGCACGGCCCCCCTCGAACCGGATCCGGAGGCCGGTCAACAGGGAGCCGCCGACGTCGAGTGGCTTGGTCGCGGCCACGACACCCTCCGTGCGTTCGGGATCCGGAGTCGTGAAGAGCTCCTCCGTCGGGAGGTTGGGGACGTGCTGGATCCCGGTGCGCGTCGTCGTACGGCCGCCCTCCTTCGCGAAGCGCGAGCTGGGGAGAAGGCCCACCGTCAGGTCGGTGCCGGGCCCGAGGAAGCGCACCGCGTCGAGGTCGAGCTCATCCAGTCGGGACGCAGCCCGCCAGATCTCGCCGATCCGCTGCTGCCAGGCCTCGATCGGGTCCGGCTCGTCGAGCCGACAGACGTGCTCGACGTCCCGCCAGAGCGCCTCGAGCGCTGCCGCAGGATCGAGGTCGGGGAAGACCGCCCGCGCCCAGGGCTCGGTCGGGAAGGGTGAGATCGTCCAGGCCACGGAGCGCTCCTCGATGACCTGGAGGGACTCGGGCAGGCCGGGCAGCCGGTCGCGCCCCGCCCGCGCCGGATCGGTCCCCGCGAGAAGCCCCGGCGGGATCAGCGGCGTGAGCACGATGCGCGCGGCGTCGAGCTCGCCGAGGTCGAGCAGCCGGCGGCCCAGCCACGGTGGCACCCAGGAGAGCGAGTCGTGTGCGGCGGTCTCGATCCGGATTCGCTTGACCTGCGGGTCGAAGTAGGCGACGTCCACGTAGCGCGCGCCGCGCTCATACGCGGAGCGGACGATGCGGTGGACGAGCGGCGCCGCCTCGGGCGCCGCTTCGACGGCCACGACCTGATCCGGCTGGACGTTGGCACCGAAGCCGACGATCAGCTCGGCGTAGCGGTCGAGCAGCTCCTCGTTCACCGCGGGCACGGTATAGCGTCGCCGAAACGGTTGACTCGGCAGCCGCGGGGGGAGGAGAGTCGGCTCGTACCCGTCCGCTTCCCGAGGAGGAAGGCGATGCACACGGTCATTCGCAGGTACGAGGGCGCTGGGGACAGCGCGGAGGTCTGCCGGCGCGCCGTCGCGGAGTTCGGTCCCATGCTCAGCAGCCGGCCGGGGTTCCAGGGGTACTACGCGGTCGACGCCGGAGACGGCGTCCTCGCGACGATCACGGTCTTCGACACGGAGGAAGCCGCCCTCGAGACGACGGAGGCGGCAAGGGCCTGGGTTCGGGAGAACCTCCCGGAGATCGCCGACATCCCGCCGCAGATCACCGCCGGCAGCACGAGCGGCGTGGCGGCCGAGACACCTGCCTGAGGATTGCTCCTGGCTGCCCCGCCGATCGTCCGGCGGGGCAGCTAGAGTCCGCCGAGCACGAACCCCTTTAACCCGGTCCAGCGAGGCCGGAAAGGAGTCGGATGAACACGCACGCGCCCGCACAGGGCAAAACTCTCCTCGACGCCGACGGGCTCGGGAGGACCCTTTCCAGAATCGCCCACGAGATCATCGAGGGCAACCCGGAGCTCGAGGACGTCGCGCTCGTCGGGATCCAGACCCGCGGCGTCCCGCTCGCGCGGCGGCTCGCGCGCTTGATCTCCGAGCGCGCCGGAGTCGAGCCCGCACTCGGCGCCGTCGACATCACCTTCTACCGCGACGACGTCACCGTCCGCGGCGGCGAGGCTCCGCTCGCAGCGCAGCCGGTCGTCCGCGCGACGCAGCTCGACTTCCCGCTCGAGGGGCGGACGGTCGTCCTCGTCGACGACGTCCTCTACACGGGCCGCACGATCCGCGCGGCGATCGAAGCGCTCTTCGACTACGGCCGCCCGGCGCGCGTCCAGCTCGCCGTGCTCGTCGACCGCGGCCACCGCGAGCTGCCGATCCGCCCCGACTACGTCGGCAAGAACCTGCCCACCGCGCGCGGCGAGCGGATCCAGGTGCAGCTCGTCGAGGTGGACGAGCTCGACGCCGTCCTGCTTGTCTCGACCCCGGAGGAGGAGACCCGATGATTCGGCTCGTGAGCGACGACCTGAGGCCGCCGGGGGACCCGCCGAAGCGGCATCTCCTCTCGGTCGGCGACCTGACGCGCGAGGACGTCGAGCGCCTGCTCGGCACGGCGCGCACGTTCGAGACCTCGCTCGAGCGGCACGTGAAGAAGCTGCCGACGCTCAAAGGGCACCTGATCGTGAACCTCTTCTACGAATCCTCGACCCGCACCTCTTCGTCGTTCGAGCTGGCGGCGAAGCGGCTGTCGGCCGACACGCTCAACGTCAAGTCGGTGGGCTCCTCGGTGGACAAGGGCGAATCGCTCAAGGACACGGCGCTCACGCTCGGCGCGTACGACCCCGACGTGATCGTGATCCGGCACCCGCAGATCGGCGCGCCGCAGCTCGTCGCGCGGGTCACGGAAGCGCACGTCGTCAACGCCGGCGACGGCAAGCACCAGCATCCGACGCAGGCGCTGCTCGACCTCTACACACTGCGCGAGGAGCTCGGCCGGCTCGAGGGCCTCCAGGTCGCGATCGTCGGAGACGTCCTGCACTCGCGCGTCGCCCGCTCGCTCGTGCAGGCGCTCGCGCTGGTCGGGGTCCGGGTGACGCTCGTCGGCCCGCCGGCGCTGCTGCCGCGGGAGTTCCCGGCCGAGGCGACCGCCGACATCGAGGCGATCCGCGACGCCGACGTCGTCTACATCCTGCGCATGCAGAACGAGCGGATGGAGCCCGGCGCGAACTTCGTCCCGAGCCTGCGCGAGTACACCGCGCGCTGGGGGATCACGCCAGAGCGGCTGCGGCCCGGGCAGAAGGTCATGCACCCGGGGCCGATGAACCGCGGCGTCGAGATCGACCCGCTTGTCGCCGACTCGCCCGACTCGCTGATAACGAGACAGGTCCGCTCAGGGCTGGTCGTGCGGATGGCAGTCCTCTACGACGTGCTCACCGGCGGCCCCGTCGGCGTGCAGGCACTCGCCGCGGCGGAGGTCGCGTGATGCTCTGGCAGAAGGGACTTCCGGGCGCGAACCTCGTCATCCGCGGGGCTCGCGTGCTCGACCCCACCGAGGGGATCGACGCCCGGCTCGAGGTGCGGATCGACGACGGGACGATCGCCGAGGTCGCCCAGAAGGTCGACGCGAACGAGCATCGCATCGTCGAGGCGGACGGGCTCGTGCTCGCACCGGCCTTCGTCGACCCGCACGTCCACCTCCGCACGCCGGGCCGCGAGGACGAGGAGACGGTCGCGAGCGGCACGGCGGCCGCTGCGGCGGGCGGCTACTGCGCGATCCTCGCGATGCCGAACACCGACCCGGTCGTCGACTCCGCGGCGACGCTCGGCGCGCTCGTCGAGGCGGCGAGGGGCGAAGCCCAGGTTCCGGTCGGCTTCCTCGCGGCGATCACGCGCGGCCAGCGCGGGGAGGAGCTGACCGAGATGGGCGAGCTCGCCGAGACCGGCGCGGTCGCCTTCTCCGACGACGGCATGCCGGTCGCGTCCGCGGGGCTGATGCGGCGGGCGATCCAGTACGCCTCGGTCACCGACCGGCCGCTCGCACTGCACTGCGAGGAGACGACGCTCTCCCATGGCGGCCACGTCCACGAGGGACGCGTCGCTGCCGAGCTCGGCTTCGCCGGCTACCCGTCGATCGCCGAGTCCGTCGCGGTCGAGCGCGACCTCTCGCTCGCCGGCTACGAGAGCGGACGCGTCCACGTCCTGCATCTCTCGGCCGCGGAGTCGGTCGAGGCGCTGCGCCGCGCGCGCGAGGCGCGCGTCGAGGCGAGCGGCGAGGCAACGCCGCACCACCTCGTCCTCACCGACGACGCGGTGCGCTCCCTCGACCCGAACGTGAAGATGAACCCGCCGCTGCGGGCCGAGCACGACCGGGTCGCGCTGCTCGACGCGGTGCGCGACGGAACGATCGAGGCGATCGCGACCGACCACGCGCCGCACGCCGCGCACGAGAAGGAGGTGCCGTTCGAGGCGGCGCCGTTCGGAGTCACCGGCCTCGAGACGGCCTTCGCAGTGCTGTACACGCATCTCGTCGAGCCGGGCGTGCTGAGCCTCGAGACGCTGCTCGAGCGGATGTCGGCCGGGCCGGCGCGGATCTTCGGGCTCGACCGGCCGAGGGTGGCACCGGGCGCGCGGGCGAACCTCGTTCTACTCGACCTCGACCGCGAGTGGAGGGTCGGCGAGCAGCCCTTCCGCTCGCGCTCGGGCAACTCCTGGCTGCTCGGCTCGACCCTGCGAGGCGCAGCGCGGATGACGCTCGCCGGCGGGGCGGTGGCGTTCGGATGAGCTACCTCGCGCTCGCAGACGGGACGGTGTGGCGTGGCGAGTCGGTCGGCGCCGAAGGCCATGCACTCGGCGAAGCCGTCTTTACGACTGGCATGTCCGGCTACCAGGAGGCGGTCACCGACCCGAGCTTCGAGGACCAGCTCATCTGCTTCACGGCGCCGATGATCGGCAACTACGGCGTGGCCGAGGCGCGGAGCGAATCCGCCCGCACCCACGCCCGTGCGGTGCTGATGCGTGAGGCCCGCGGGCCGGATTGGACCGACTGGCTTCGGGAGCACGGCATCGTCGCACTGACGGGGATCGACACGCGGAGCCTCGTCCTGCACCTCCGCGACGCCGGCTCGGTGCCGGCCGTCGCGGTCGCCTCCGACCTCCCGGTCGAGGAGGCGATCGAGCGCGCTGCGCGGCAGCCGTCGATGCTCGGTCGCGCGCTCGTCGACGACGTCTCGACGGACGAGCCGTACGTGTACGCCGAGGCGGGCCGCGTAAGGATCGGCGTCGTGGACTACGGCGTGAAGAACTCGGTCCTGCGGCGGCTCGCGAAAGCCGGAGCTGCGGTGACCGTCCATCCGCACGACACGCCCGCCGACGAGCTCGCCGGCTACGACGGCGTTCTGCTCTCGCCGGGCCCGGGCGACCCCGAGCCGCTCGCCGGAGAGACCGAGACGGTGCGGCAGCTGCTCGGACGCACGCATGTGCTCGGCATCTGTCTCGGCCACCAGCTGATCGCGCGCGCGACCGGTCACGACACCTACAAGCTCCAGTTCGGCCACCGCGGCGCGAACCATCCGGTGCACGAGCGGCTGACGGGCCGGGTGCTCGTGACGAGCCAGAACCACGGCTTCGCGGTCGCGGCAAGCGAAGCAGCCGAGGTCTCGCACGTCTCGCTCTATGACGGGACGGTGGAGGGCTTCGACCTGCCCGACCTGCGCGCGCGCTCGCTCCAGTTCCATCCCGAGGCAGGCCCCGGACCGCACGACGCGTGGCCCTTGCTCGAGGCGTGGGTCGAGGAGGTAGCGCATGCCTAGGCGCACCGACATCGAGTCGATCTGCATCGTCGGCTCCGGGCCGATCGTGATCGGGCAGGCGGCCGAGTTCGACTACGCCGGCTGCCAGGCCCTGAAGGTGCTGCGTGAGGACGGGTTTCGCACGATCGTCGTCAACTCGAACCCGGCCACGATCATGACCGACCCCGGTTTCGCGGACCGCACGTACCTCGAGCCGCTGGACGTCGAGTCGGTGGCCGAGGTGCTTCGCCTCGAGCGCCCCGACGCGCTACTACCGACCATGGGCGGCCAGACCGCACTCAACCTCGCGCGCGAGCTCGCGACCGCCGGCGTGCTCGACGAGCTCGGGATCGAGTTGATCGGTGCGCGCCTCGACGCGATCGAGCGTGCCGAGGACCGGCTGAAGTTCAAGGAGGCGGTCGAGTCGTGCGGGCTCAAGGTCCCCAACTCGACGATCGTCACCTCCCTCGACGAGCTAGACGGCCTGATGGTTCCCGCGGTCGTGCGGCCCGCGTTCACGCTCGGCGGCCACGGCGGCGGCTTCGCCTACACGCAGGAGGAGCTCTACCGGCAGGTCGAGCGCGGCCTCGCCGAGTCCCCGATCGGCCAGGTGCTCGTCGAGGAGTCGGTGCGCGGCTGGGACGAGTTCGAGCTCGAAGTCGTGCGCGACCGGATCGACAACGTCGTCATCGTCTGCTCGATCGAGAACCTCGACCCGATGGGGGTTCACACGGGCGACTCGGTCACGGTCGCGCCGCAGATGACGCTGCCGGACGAGGCGTACCAGGAGCTGCGCGACGCGGCCGCGGCGGTCATCCGCGCGGTCGGCGTCGACACCGGCGGCTCGAACATCCAGTTCGCGCGCAGCCGCGAGACGGGCGACGTGCGCGTGATCGAGATGAACCCGCGCGTGTCCCGCTCCTCCGCGCTCGCCTCGAAGGCGACCGGCTACCCGATCGCGAAGATCGCCGCGCGGCTGGCCGTCGGCTACACGCTCGACGAGATCCCGAACGACCTGACGGGGACGACTCCCGCGAGCTTCGAGCCGACGCTCGACTACGTCGTCGTCAAGTTCCCCCGCTTCGCGTTCGAGAAGTTCCCGGGCGCCGACCGGACGCTCGGCACGCAGATGAAGTCGGTCGGCGAGACGATGGGCATCGGCCGCACCCTCGCCGAGGCGTTCCTCAAGGCGTACCGCTCGCGCGAGCTCGACGCCGGCGCCGCGACGCCGTGGCAGGCGCTCGAGGAGGTCCCCGAGGACGTCCACCCGTTCTTCCGGCGCGAGCTCGACCAGATCCGAGACGCGCTCGCCGGCATCGCCGACGTCGAGTCGCTCACGGCCGACGGCTGGGTGCGCCTGAAGCGCGTGGGGCTGTCCGACGCCGACATCGCCGCCGCCGCCGGCACGACCGAGACAGCGGTGCGTCGGCGGCGGCGCGAATGCGGCGCCCGGCCCTCGTATCGCCGCGTCGACTCGTGCGCCGGCGAGGTCGAGGCGACTTCGAACTACTACTACTCGACCTGGGGCGAGGTGGACGAGGCGGCCCCGACCGGCGACCGCCCGCGCGTCGTGATCCTCGGCTCGGGCCCGAACCGGATCGGGCAGGGGATCGAGTTCGACTACTGCTGCGTCCACGCCGTCACGACGTACCGCGAGCTCGGCTACGAGGCGGTGATGGTCAACTGCAATCCCGAGACCGTCTCGACCGACTACGACACGTCCGACAGGCTCTACTTCGAGCCGCTCGACGCCGAGTCGGTGCTCGCGATCTGCGAGCGGGAGAAGCCCGACGGCGTCGTGATCCAGTTCGGCGGCCAGACGCCGCTCAAGCTGGCGCGCGCGATCGAGGACGCCGGCTACCGGATCCTCGGCACGCCGTTCGACGCCGTCGACCTCGCGGAAGATCGCGAGCGCTTCGCCGGGCTGCTGCGCGCGCACGGGCTCCGCTCGCCGGAGTGGGGGATCGCCGGCTCGCCCGACGAGGCCGTCGAGATCGCCGAGCGCATCGGCTACCCGGTGCTCGTCCGGCCCTCCTACGTGCTCGGCGGCCGCGCGATGCGCGTCTGCTACACGCCGGACGAGGTGCGGGAGATGCCACCGTTCGAGCGCATCCTCGTCGACCGCTTCGTCGAGCACGCGGTCGAGGTGGACGTCGACGCGCTCTGCGACGGGGTCGACACCTACGTCGCCGCGGTCATGCAGCACGTCGAGGAGGCAGGAGTCCACTCGGGCGACTCGGCCTGCGTGCTGCCCGCGCCGAGCCTGTCGTTCGCGCAGGCACAGGAGATCGCCCGCGTCGTGCGGATCCTCGGGCGTGCGCTCGGCGCCGTCGGGCTGCTCAACGTCCAGCTTGCGGTGACGGGCGACGGCGAGGTGTACGTGATCGAGGCGAACCCACGCGCCTCGCGGACGGTGCCCTTCGTCAGTAAGGCGACCGGCGTCGAGCTGGTCAAGGCCGCGTGCCGCCTCGCTGTCGGGGCGACGATCTCGGAGCTCGGGCTGCCCCCCGAGCGGCCGCCGCGCCAGTGGAGCGTGAAGGCCGCCGTCCTGCCGTTCGCTCGCTTCCCCGGCAGCGACCCCGTCCTCGGCCCCGAGATGCGCTCGACCGGCGAGGTGATGGCGAGTGCCGCCGACCTCTCGACCGCGCTCGACAAGGCCGAGCGCGCCGCGGGCCGCAGACTGCCGCGCACGGGCTCCGTCTTCATCTCCATCCGCGAGCCCGACCACCAGCAGGCCGTGCCCATCGCCGCCACGCTCGTGGGGCTCGGCTTCGATCTCTACGCGACCGAGGGGACGGCCGCCACGCTCGCGGCCGCGGGGATCGAGGTCGAGCCGGTGCGGAAGCTCAGCGAGGCGCAGGACGGCGAGCCGACGGTCGTCGATCTCATCCGCCGCGGACGGTGCGATCTCGTGATCAACACGCCGGAAGGCCGCAACGCGCGCTCCGACGGCTACGCGATCCGCGAGGCGGCGCTCGCGCGGCGCGTGCCCTGCATCACGACGCTCTCGGGCGCCGCGGCTGCCGTGCACGCCATCGCGACCGCGCGCGCGGAGCAGGCCATGTCCCTCCAGGAACGGATCGATGCAGAGCTCGGCCTCGCCCAGCAGGCATAGGGTCACCGGCTCCGAGCAGGTCGGGCCGTACACCCTGCTGCGGCTCGCGCGTGGCGACGTCGACCCGGGCGTACCGGGTCAGTTCTTCATGCTCGAGGCTCCGGGACGGCTGCTCCCGCGGCCGTTCTCGCTCTGCCTCGCGCCGCCGGGCGAGCTCGC
>JAICLM010000107.1 GCA_025927435.1 Thermoleophilia bacterium
CCGACCTGCGTCTCGGCCTCGAGCGGGTCGCCGACCTTGAGCTGCTGAGCCGCCTCGGCGAAGCGCGCCACGAAGTCGTCGTAGATCGAGGCCTCCACGAGCACGCGCGAGCGCGCCTCGCAGCTCTGGCCCGCCGCGTAGTAGATCGACCAGACCGAGCTCGGGATCGCGTCGTCGAGGTTCGCGTCGGCGAAGACGAGTGCCGGGCTCTTGCCGCCGAGCTCGAGCGTCAGGCGCTTGATCGGCTCGGAGCAGAGCCGCATGATCTCGCTCCCCGTCCGGGTCGAGCCGGTGAAGGCGACCTTGTCGACGCCCGGGTGCTTGACGAGATACGAGCCGGTCGTCGGGCCGTCGGCCGGGAGGATGTTGATCGCGCCGTCCGGGAACCCGACCTCGGACGCGAGCTCCGCGATCCGCAGCACGCTGAGCGGCGTCTGCGGGTCCGGCTTGAGGACAACGGGGCAGCCCGCCGCGAGCGCCGGCGAGAGCTTCCAGACGGACATGAGCAGCGGGTAGTTCCACGGGACGATCTGCGCGCAGACGCCAACCGGCTCCTTCAGCGTGTAGCTGAGAAGGGAGCCGCCGATCGGATTGGAGCGGCCGGCGATCGAGCCGACCACGGATCCGAAGAAGCGGAAGTTCTCCACGGCGCCTGCGAGCTCGGCCTTGACCGAGGAGATCGCCTTGCCGACGTTGCGCGCCTCGAGCTCTGCGAGCTCCTTGCGGTTGGCCTGGATCGCGTCGGCCAGCGCGTGCAGGAGCCGAGCGCGCTCGTTCGGCGGCGTCTTGCCCCACGGCCCGTCGAGCGCGGCGCGGGCGGCCTCCACGGCGCGATCGACGTCGGCCTCGCCGGCCATGGCGGCTCGGGCGAGCGGCTCGCCGGTCGCGGGCTCATGCAGGTCGCGGATCTCGCCCGACGCGGGCTCCACGACCTCGCCGCCGATGAAGAGCCCGTACTCCTGGCCCGCCGTGACTGCCATGCGGCGGAACTTAGCGGGTTTGCCCGGTGGCCCGATGCGGTAGATTTCGGATCCGAAAGTCCCCACGAGAGGAGACGAGATGTCGAGCACAGTCCGGGTCGAAGCCGCCCGCATCCCCGACCGCGACCGGTTGCTCGAGGCGCTGCAGCACGAGGGCCTCGACGCCGAGCCCGAGGACGAGATCGGCATCCTCGTCCCCGTCGGCGAGGGCGGCAGCGAGCTCTTCCACCAGGTCGAGGGCGTCGTCTTCAGCGTGGGCGCACCGTTCGTGCCCATCGAGCACGAGGGAGTGATCTACATCAGGCCGCCGGTCGGCTAGGTCGAGCGCTCGAACAGCGCGGCCTGGCCCTGGCCGACGCCGACGCACAGGGTCGCGAGGCCGTAGCGGCCGCCGCGGCGGCGGAGCTCGTGGAGCAGGGACACGACGAGGCGCGCGCCGCTCATCCCGAGCGGGTGGCCGAGGGCGATCGCGCCGCCGTTGACGTTCACCTTCTCGGGGTCGAGGCCGAGCTCGCGGATCACGGCGAGGCTCTGTGACGCGAACGCCTCGTTCAGCTCCACGAGGTCGATCTCGCCGAGCGACACGCCGCTCCGGTCGAGGAGCTTGCGCACGGCCGGAATCGGGCCGATGCCCATCACGCGCGGGTCGACTCCCGCGACCGCGCTGCCCACGAACGTGCCGAGCGGCTCGACTCCCAGCTCGCGTGCCTTGTCCTCCGAGGCGATGACCAGCGCCGCCGCCCCGTCGTTGATCCCGGAGGCGTTGCCCGCGGTGACCGTGCCGCCCTCGCGGAAGGCCGGCCTCAACGAAGCGAGCTTCTCGGCCGTCGTGTCCGTCCGTGGGTGCTCGTCGCGCGTGACGTCGCCGACCGGGACGAGCTCGTCGGCGAAGCGGCCCGCCTCGTCGGCGGCCGCCCAGCGCCGCTGCGACTCGAGCGCGAACGCATCCTGGTCCTCCCGCGTCACGCCCCACCGCTCGGCGACGTTCTCGCCGGTCTCGCCCATCGACTCGGGCGGGAAGAGCTCGACGAGCTTTGGATTCGTGAAGCGCCAGCCGAGCGTCGTGTCGTAGAGCGGGCGGTCGCCGCGATCGAACGGCTTCTCGGCCTTCGGCGTCACGAACGGCGCGCGGCTCATCGACTCCTCGCCGCCGGCGACGAAAAGGTCGCCGTCCCCCGCGATCACCGCATGGCACGCGCCGACGACGGCCGCGAGCCCGGACGCGCAGAGCCGGTTGACCGTGACGCCGGCCGCCGACTCCGGCAGCCCCGCGAGCAGCGCGGCCATCCGCGCGACGTTGCGGTTGTCCTCGCCCGCCTGGTTGGCGGCGCCGAACCAGACGTCCTCGACCTGCTCCGCACGCACACCGGCGCGCGAGACCGCCTCGCGGATCACGAGCGCCGCAAGGTCGTCGGGACGCACGCCCGAAAGCGCACCGCCGTAGCGGCCGATCGGGGTGCGGACGGCGGAGAGGACGACGGCCCGGCTCATCCGGGTGAGTCTAGGCAGCGGCGGTGGCGCGACCGAGCAAGCGGTCGATCGCGGCGAGCCCGTCGTCACCGATGTCGACGCTGTGCTCGTTCACGTAGAGCGCGATGTGCGCCGCACAGACTTCGTCGGACATCTCATGCGAGAGGGAGCGGACGTAGTCGCGGCTCGCCCCGGGATTCGCGAAGGCGTACTCGACCGAGGCGCGGATCGCAGCTTCTGCCGCATCGACGGCCCCGGGCTCGAGGTCGGTGCGCGCGAAGATCCCGGCGAGCGGGACGGGGAGCCCGGTCTCGCCTTCCCACCACTCCCCGAGATCCGCGACCGAGACGAGTCCGTGCCCGCCATACGTGAAGCGGCTCTCGTGGATGATCAGTCCCGCATCCACCTCGCCGGACACGACCGCGTCCAGGATCCGGTCGTAGCGGAGCTCCACGACGTCGCCGAGCGCCGGCACCGCGAGCCGGAGGAGCAGGAACGCTGTGGTCTCCCGGCCGGGGATGGCGAGCCGCCCGGCGGCTGCCCCCTCCAACGAGCCCGCCTCGCGTGCGACCACGAGCGGGCCGACGCCGCGGCCGAGCGCGGCGCCGCTCCGCAGCAGCCGGTACCGGTCGCCGGCCGCCGCCGCCGCGCCGAAGCTGAGCTTCGTAAACGCCAGCTCCGCCCCGGCCGCCCGCCGGTTCAGCTCTTCGATGTCCAGCAGCACCGGCTCGACGCCGAACGGAGCGGGAACGAGTCCGTGCACGAGCGCGTGGAATGCGAAGGCGTCGTTCGGACACGGGGTGAAGCCGAAGGTCAGCTTCACGAGCGACCGAAGAACCAGGCCTCGAGCGGCTTGAGGAGCTCGTCGCGAGTGAACGGCCGAACGTGCTCGGCGTGGCCGTCCCGCTCCGAGACCGTGAGGTCGTCCTCGAGCGTCTCGTTCGCCTCCTGGAGCGCGTCGCCGAGCTCGTAGCCCTCGAAGACGTAGTCCTCCGGCCGCGGCTCCTTCGCATTACGCCGGTCGGGATTGACGGCGCGACCGACCGCCCAGACGCCGCCCTCCTTCCGCTCGATCCAGATGACGACGGTCTCCGGATCCCCGTTCGAGTCGACGCCGTGGAGCACACGCTCCGCGAACCGACCGCGGTCGGTGGACGCCTTCACGCCTGGACTATGACACCTCGCGCCCGACGCCCGACGCCCGCGCGCGTTCGACGACCGCGGCGGCCACGGCCACGTCCCAGGCTGCGAGCCCGTTGGACTTGAAGACCACGATGTCGTCATCCGACTGGCGCCCCGCCACCTCGCCCGCGACGACCTCCTGCAGCTCGTGGACCTCGAGCCAGTCGAGGACGCCCGATCCGACCGGCTCGATCAGGTCGGCGGACTCGAGCTTCGCGTCGTCGCGCGAATCGCAACAGACGAAAGCGGCCCGCTCGAGGACGACGTTGTCGAGCTCGCGGCGGCGCCCGTCGTTCGCACCGACTGCGCAGACGAGGGCACCGGAACGAAGCCACTCACCGCGCAGGACCGGGTCGGGGGACGTGGTGGCCGTGACCACGACGTCGCAGCCGGCCGGATCCTGGTGACTCTCTCCCGGTTCGGCGCCGTGCTCGGCGCAGAAGGCATGCAGCCGCTCCTCGGTCCGGCAGTACGCGACGACGCGCTCGAGCTGCGGCAGCGCCGCGCGGATGCAGGCGACCTGGGACTCCGCCTGCCACCCGCAGCCGATCACGCCGAGGCTCGTCGCGCCGCTTGCGGCCAGGTATCGCGCGGCGACACCGCTCGCGGCGCCGGTGCGCAGCTGGCCGAGCTTGTCGGCCTCGATCACCGCGACGAGCTCCGGGGAGTCGGCCCTAAAGAGGAGGACGGCGAAGCGCGCACCGTCCCCGAAGCCGGCATAGACCTTCGCGCCGGCGTAGCCGAGCCCGAGGTCCGCGGCGGCCATGACCGCGAGTGCGCCTCTGTCGAGCCGGAGGCGGTAGCGCGGGCGGTTCTCCACCGCTCCGGCCGCCATGCGGCCGAAGCAGGCGTCGATCACGTCGACGGTGTCCTGCGGCCTCAGCAGTTTCGCAACCTCCGTCTCGGTCAGATAGAGCGTCACGGTGAGATTCTCGCAGGGACCTGCGCACGGTCGACGGCCGTTCGCTAACGATAGACCGGCTCTCAAGCCATGAGGCAAAGGGGGAAAAAGCAATGAAGCGACTCGTCGCTGCCAGTTCCGTGCTGGCAATTGCCGCGGTGCTCTTGCTCGCGGCCGGAGGCGCCTCGGGACAGGGACGGATGTTCGTCCCACTGAAGGCCGCCGCCCTGGGCAAGCTCAAGGCGCCGCACTTCACGGTCAAGACCAAGAGCGGGAAGACCTTCGTGAAGAGGCTGCCGTTCATCTCGGGCGGCACCATCGCCGCCGAAGAGGAGGCGCTCGGCGTCGGCTTCGCGGACGAGCGCGCCGAAGCAGCCGACGCGAACGCCGACATTCCCGACTCGCAGTTCTCCGACATCGGGGGAAGCGAGGACACACTCGGTTGCGCCCGGCGCAACTCAGACGGGGGCGTCCGCGTCAACCAGGACTGCTCCTTCCGACGCCAGGCCGAGACGGACATCACCTACAACCCCGTCCGTCCCAGGAATCTCGTCGCCGGGCAGAACGACAGCCGCTCCGGCTTCAACCAGTGCGGCATCGACTTCTCGATCGACAACGGGCAGGACTGGGGCGACATGCTGCCGCCGTTCCGGCAGCGGCTGAACGCCCCCGAGGCCATGGGACCGACGTCGGACAACCCGAACAACAACACGATCGCCGGCGACCCGGGGACCTTCCACACCTACGACGCTGCGAGTGACCCCGCGAACGCGGTCGACTCGAGCGGGCGCGCGTTCTTCAGCTGCGTCGTGTTCGACGTCGCGTCCAACGCCAGCGGCGTGTTCGTGACCCAGTCGCCGCAAGGCGCCGACGGCTCGTTCTACTTCAACGTTCCGTCGCCGCCGGAAAAGCGATTCATGGCCGTGGAGGACAACAGCTTCGACATCTTCCACGACAAGAACATGATCTCGGCCGACCGCTACAAGTCGAGTCCGAACCGCGACAACGTCTACCTGACGTGGACGGTGTTCAAGTTCGGTCCAGACTGTCTCGGCGGCACCGACGAGGCGCCCACCTTCTGCGAGTCGCCGATCTTCGGCACCATGTCGACCGACCACGGCATCACGTGGTCGACGCCGGAGGAGATCAGCGGCGCCGCTCCGGGTCTCTGTCAGTTCGGTGACGTGTTCACGCAGAACCCGGCGAACGCGAACGATTGCAACTTCGACCAGGGTTCGTACTCCGTCGCCCTGCCGAACGGCGACCTCGAGGTCGTGTTCAACAACGGCAACACCCCGGGGACCGTGAACCATCAGCTCGGCGTGCATTGCTCGCCGAGTGGTAGTTCGTCCGCGGGCACTGCGCACTTCAACTGCGACGCGCCGGTCAAGGTCGGCGACGACGTGGCGACCGGCGAGCCGGAGTGCGACTTCGGGCGCGGCCCGGAGGAGTGCATCCCCGGGCCCTTCATCCGCACGAACGACTATCCGCGGATCACGAAGGACAACACCCAGAACAACCACCTTTACACCGTCTGGCAGGACTACCGGAACGGCGAATTCGACATCCAGATGTCGCGGTCTACCGACGGCGGCGTCACGTGGCACGAGGTAGGGACGGTCAACCCCGACAGTGATCTCGACCACTACTTCGCCGCGACCGACCAGAGCCCGAAGAGGGGCGATCAGAACGGCGTCAGCTACTACCGAAGCGACCGGGTGCCGAACGAGAGCGCCCCCGGTCACGGCTTCTTCGGCGGCAGCATCTTCGCGCCGTGCAACCCCGACGGCTCGACGCCCAAGGGGGCCGATCTCTGCGCCGGTGTCTCGGAGGAGAACTCGGACTACGCGCTCGCCGGAGGCAAGGGAGGCCGTACGCCGTACGCATTCATGGTGGTGTCTCCTGTCTTCCCGCCGCCGGACGGGGAGCAGGCCGGGTTCAACGGGGACTACACCGGTCTGACCATCAACAGAGGTGTCACCGCCCACCCGTTCTGGTCCGACACGCGGAACTCCGACCCGTACACACCGAACAACGGCGTGGTGAACGACGAGGACGGCTTCACGGTCTCCGTCGGTCTTCCTAAGGGGAAGGGCAAGAAGGGGCCGGGACAGCTCGGCAAGCGCTAGCCGGCGTCACGTCCCAGCGACCTGCGAGAGGGGCTGCCGAGAGGCAGCCCCTCTCCTTTGCAGCGAGGCACGAAAAAGGGTGCGCCCGGCATGATTCGAACATGCGACCTCTGCCTCCGCAGGGCAGAAAACGTGGAGGAACCCATGGTTCCCCCACGAGCCCCCTCCTTCAGGTCACGAGCACGAAAGAGTGCGCCCGGCATGATTCGAACATGCGACCTCTGCCTCCGCAGGGCAGAAAACGTGGAGGAACCCATGGTTCCCCCACGAGCCCCCTCCTTCAGGTCACGAGCACGAAAGAGTGCGCC
>JAICLM010000153.1 GCA_025927435.1 Thermoleophilia bacterium
CGACGTCGTCGTCGCCGGGGTCAACGACCGCCTCGAGATCTGGGACCGCGCAGCCTGGAAGCGCGAGCTCGCCGAGGTCGAAGGGAGTGCTGAGGATGTTGCCGAACGTCTTGCAGCCCAGGGAAGCTGACCACGTCCCCGTCCTCGCGGAAGAGGTGCGCGAGTGCCTCGCCGTGCGGCCCGGCGAGACCGTCGTCGACGGAACCTTCGGCGCCGGCGGGCACGCGACGATCCTCGCCGCCGACCTGTGCGGTAAGGGAAAGCTGATAGCGATCGACCGCGACCCCACCGCGCGGACGTACTTCGAGCAGTTGACGAAGCGCACGACCGTGAACACGCGGCTCCTGCGGGGCGATTTCGGCGTCGTCCTGCCGCAGCTCGCGGAGAACGGGGTGCGCGCCGACGCGATCCTCCTCGACCTCGGCGTCTCCTCGATGCAGCTCGACCGGCCGGAGCGCGGGTTCACGTACGCCGCCGACGCGCCGCTCGACATGCGGATGGACCCGACGCAGGAGGTCAGCGCGCGCGACGTCGTCAACTCGTGGGGCGAGCACGACCTCGTGACGATCTTCCGCCGCTACGGCGAGGAGCGATACGCGAAGCAGATCGCCCGCGCCATCGTCCGGCGGCGGCGCGAGCAGCCGTTCGAGCGCACCGGGGAGCTGGTGGACACGATCAAGTGCGCGATCCCGGCGCCTGCCAGGTTCGGAGACGGGCATCCGGCGAAGCGGGTCTTCCAGGCGCTGCGCATCGCCGTCAACGACGAGCTCGACTCGCTCGCGAACGCGCTGCCGGCGGCGCTCGCGATGCTGCGGCCGGGTGGCCGGCTCGCCGTCATCTCCTTCCACTCGCTCGAGGACCGGATCGTGAAGCGGTTCCTGCGCGAGCGCGAGCGCGGTTGCACCTGCCCGCCCGACTTCCCCGTCTGTGTCTGCGGCCACGAGCCCGAGCTCCGGGCGCTGCAGCGGCGGCCGATCCGTCCCGGCCATGCGGAGCTCGCGGCGAACCCGCGTGCCGCGTCCGCGCGCCTGCGGGCTGCCGTGAAGACCGGCGAGGACGTCGCGTAGTGGCTGTCGTCGACTGGTTCGCCCACGCGGAGGTCGCCGAGCCGGTACCGGCTCCGCGCCGGCGACGGGCACCCGCTCGGCGTCCGGCGGCGTCCGTACGCTCGCGGCGCAAGCCCACGCAACGCCGCGTCCGCGGCCACATCGTCTGGATGATCCTCTTCGCGCTCCTTCTCTTCGGCGTCGTCGCGGTGAACGTCGCCGTGCTGCGGGCGCACGTCGCCGTCTCGCGGCTCGACGACGAGCGCGCGAAGCTCGAGTCGCGGAACCAGGAGCTCGCCTCCTCGCTCTCGGCCGTGGACTCCGCGCCGCGCATCGAGGCGGCGGCCCGGCGGCTCGGTCTCATCCAGGCGTCCGAAGGCAATACGTCCTACCTCGACCTGACGGCCGGCGGTCGTTGAAGACGCGCGTCGTCAACTCTCGGCTCCGCCTTCTTCTCCTCCTCATCCTCGTCACGTTCGCGGCCCTCGGCGCGCGCGCGGCCTGGATCCAGACGGTGCGCGCCCCCTCGCTCGCCGCGATGGCGCAGACACAGGCGAAGAAGGCCATCGTCCTGCCGGCCGGGCGGGGGACGATCTACGACCGGCTCGGCAACCCGCTCGCCATCGGCCAGGAGGCAATCGACGTCGACGCCGACCCGATGCAGATCGCCGACCCGCGGCGCGAGGCACGGATCGCGGCCAGGGTGCTCGGGATCCCGTTCCGGCCGCTGTACCGGCAGCTCTCCGACCGCAGCCGGGGATTCGTCTACGTCCGGCGAAAGGCCCCGCCCAGGCTGGCGGCCGCGCTCGAGAAGCGGCACCTCGTCGGCTTCACGTTCGCGCCCGATCAGAAGCGCGTCTACCCTCAGCAGACGGTCGCGGCGTCGGTGCTCGGCTACGCGGGGACGGACAACATCGGCCTCGCGGGGCTCGAGCAGCAGCTGGACGGCCGGCTCAAGGGCACGCCGGGCAGTGCCGTGGTGGTGCGGGACGCACTCGGACAGGCCGTCAACACCATTCAGCAGCGCCCGGCCCGCGACGGCCGCGACGTCTTCCTCACGCTCGACAGCCACATCCAGGCGAACGCCGAGCAGGTGCTCGAGAACACGGTGCGCGAGTGGCATGCGAAGGACGCGACGGCGATCGTGATCGACCCCAAGACAGGCGCGATCCTCGCGATGGCGCAGGAGCCCGGCTACAACGCGAACGCCTATCCCGCCGCAACGACGCGCAATATCACTGCGGACCATGCCGTGACCGACGTGTTCGAGCCTGGCTCGGTCTTCAAGGTCGTGACCATCGGAGGAGCCCTGTCGCAGCACGACATCACACCGAACACGCCGATCCGGGTTCCCGGCTCCCTGCACGTGGCCGACCGTGTGATCCACGACGCGGAGCGACACGGGTTCGAGACCCTGAAGGTCAAGCAGATCCTCCAGCGCTCGTCGAACATCGGGACGGACATCATCGCCGCGCGCTACCTCGGCGAGAGTGGCCTGAAGAGATGGATGTACCGCTTCGGCTTCGGCCGCCGGACCGGGATCGAGCTCCCGAAAGAGAGCCGAGGCCTGATGCCTTCCTACTGGTCGGGCTCGACGATCGGCACCGTCCCGATCGGGCAGGGCGTCTCGGTCACCGCCATCCAGCTCGCCTCCGTGTACGCGGCGATCGCGAACGACGGCGAGTGGGTCCAGCCGCATCTCGTCCACCGCGTCGCCGGCGAGCCTCCGGTCAGGCCCAGGCGACGGCGGATCCTCGACCGCGGCGCCGACGTCCAGCTGCGCACGATGCTCAAGGGCGTCGTCTCGGATCAGGGAACGGCCGAGCTCGCCGCCATTCCCGGCTACGCGGTCGCCGGCAAGACGGGCACCGCCCAGAAGCCGGGGCCCAACGGCTACATCCCGGGCGCGTACGTTGCGACCTTCGTCGGGATGGTGCCCGCGTCGCGGCCGCGCCTCGTCGTCCTGGTGACCATCGACGAGCCGCACGGCCAGATCTACGGCGGCCTCGTCGCGGCGCCCGCGTTCGAGCAGATCGCCTCCTTCGACCTCCAGTACCTCGAAGTTCCGCCCGACCTGAGAATCAGGTAGGCGGAACCCACCCGGGTACACTCGCGGCCGATATGGACCTGGAGCGCCTCGTCGCAGCGCTCGAGCCGGTGGAGGTGCTCGGGGGCCCTTCGGTCGAGGTGCGCGATCTCGCCTATGACGCGCGTGCGGTGGGTCCCGGTGCGCTCTTCTTCGCCGTGCCCGGCGAGCGGGCGGACGGTCACGATTTCGCGCCGGAGGCAGTGGAGCGCGGGGCGGCCGCGCTCGTCGTCCAACGTGAGCTGGATCTGCCGGTGCCGCAGGTCGTCGTCGGCGACGCACGGGCAGCGATGGCTCCCGCCGCGGACGTGTTCTTCGGGCAGCCGACGCAGGAGCTCGAGGTCGTCGGCGTCACGGGCACGAGCGGCAAGACCACGACCAGCCATCTTGTCTTCGCGATCCTCGCCGCGGCGGGACGACGTCCTGGACTGCTCGGGACCGTCGAGGCGCGGGTCGGCGGCGAGCGCCGCGGCGTCGTGCGCACGACCCCGGAGGCGATCGACCTGCAGCGCCTGTTCCGCGAGATGCTCGATGCCGGCGACCGCTCGTGCGCGATGGAGGCGTCGTCGCACGCCTCGGTCCTGCACCGGCTCGATTGGGTTCGCTTCGCCGTGCTGGTGTTCACGAACCTCAGCCAGGACCACCTGGACTTCCACGGCGACATGGAGTCGTACTTCGAGGCGAAGCGGCGGCTCTTTCTCGTCGATCCGCGGCCGGTCGCGGTCGTCAACGTCGGCGACGGGTACGGACGCCGGCTGGCCGAGGAGCTGCCCGACGCGATCACGTTCTCGGCGGACGATGCGAGCGCGCTGGAAAGCATCGACCTGCGGCTCCGGGGCCGCTTCAACGTCGAGAACGCGCTCGGGGCGCTGCACGCGGCGCGGGCGCTGGGGATCGGGAAGGACGCGATCCGGCACGGGCTCGAGTCCGTGCGCGGAGTGCCCGGACGCTTCGAGTCGGTGGACGCGGGTCAGCCGTTCCACGTGATCGTCGACTACGCGCACAAGCCCGGCGCGCTCGAGAAGGTCCTACGGGCGACGCGCGAGCTTGCGGGCGAGAACCGCGTGCTGTGCGTCGTCGGCGCGGGCGGTGACCGCGACCGCGGCAAGCGGGCGGTGATGGGCCGGCTCGCCTCGGAGCTCGCCGACCTCGTGATCGTCACCTCCGACAACCCGCGCAGCGAGGATCCGGAGGCGATCGCCGCGGAGATCGTGTCCGGCGCAGAGGGTGAGGTGGAGGTCGAGCTCGACCGGGCCGCGGCGATCGGCCGGGCGGTCGAGCTCGCGCGGCCGGGCGACGTCGTCCTCATCGCCGGCAAGGGAGCCGAGCAGGGCCAGGAGTTTGCCGACCGGACGGTGCCGTTCGACGACCGCGAGGCCGCGAAGGACGCGTTGCGGGGGGCGGCGGCCTGATCCCGCTGCCGCTCGCCGACGTGCGGGCGCTCTCGCTGGGACGGCTCGAGGGCGACGCGGACGCGGTCACCGGCGTCGATGTGGACTCACGCCGGATCCGGTCCGGCGACCTGTTCGTCGCGGTCTCGGTCGGCGAGGCGTTTCTCGACGACGCCCGCTCGCGCGGCGCCGCGGCGACGCTCGTGCCCGACGACGCCCACGCCGCACTGGCCGCGCTGGGCAGTGCCGTCCGCGCCCGCAGCGATGCTCGGGTCGTGGCGATCACCGGCTCGGTCGGGAAGACGTCGACGAAGGACATCCTCGCGGCGCTCCTCCGCACCCGCTTGCGCACCGTCGCCGCCCCGGCCGGCTTCAACAACGAGCTCGGGCTGCCCCTCACGCTCTGCCGGATCGAGCCCGAGACCGAGATCGTGGTGACGGAGATGGCGATGCGCGGCGCCGGGCAGATTCGCGACCTCGCGCGGATCGCGCGTCCCGATCTCGGCGTGATCACCTCGATCGCTCCCGTCCACCTCGAGCAGATGGGGAGCCTCGAGAGCATCGCCCGAGCCAAGGCCGAGCTGCTCGAAGAGCTCCCGGCCGGAGCTGTCGCGGTCCTGCCCGCGGACGCACCGATGCTGGAGCCGTTCGTGCCCGAGGGACTCGACGTCCGCCGCTTCCGCGAGCCCGAGGCCGAGATCCTCGACGGGAGGACGCACCTGCGCTGGCACGGGGAGGAGGTCGTGTTCGGCTTCGCGGCGCGTCACCAGGCCACGAACGCGGCGGCCGCCCTGACCGCGGCCGAGGCCCTGGGAGTCGAGCCGCCGCAGGGGCCGGTGGAGGTCGAGTTCTCGCTCTGGCGCTCCCAGGAGACGGAGCTGCCGGGCGCCGGGCTGCTGATCAACGACGCGTGGAACGCGAACCCCGTCGCGATGCG
>JAICLM010000255.1 GCA_025927435.1 Thermoleophilia bacterium
AACGGCCTGGTAGGTACCGATCGGCTTGGCGAACTGGGTTCGCGTCTTCGCGTGCTCCACTCCGAGGTCGAGTGCGCGCTGCGCGATGCCGAGCGCCTCGGCGGCCGCCGCAGCCCGGAAGCGCGGGGTCTCGTTCCCGATGCGCACGACGCTGCGGGTCGGATCGACGGTCGTGTCGTCGCCGTCGCCCGCCAATCCTGCGACGTGCCCCAGGAAGAACCCGGGGTAGCAGACGTATCCCATCTCCTCGAGCAGCAGCGCCTCCTCGACGAAGCCGAGCCCCGCCTCCGCGACGTCGAGCCAGCCGAGCTGCTCGAGCTCAGCCCAGCGGTCGTCCTGCGCCTCCCAGTCGCGGTCGAGCGGGAAGCGGTCGGCGAGCCACGTGCGGGCGGCCTGCTTGAGCTCGACCTGGTCGTCATCGAGCGCGAAGTCCATCAGCGCGACCTCGGGAGGCCGAGCACCCGCTCGGCGATGATGTTGCGCAAGACCTCCGACGTCCCGGCCTCGATCGTGTTGCCGCGGCTGCGGAGCTGCTGGTGGTTCCACCAGCCGTCGTCGAGGATTCCGTCGGGCCCGCGGAGCTCGCGCGCGAGCTTCGTCAGTCGCTGGTTCGCCTCCGACCAGCGCAGCTTCACGCCCGAGCCCTCGGGGCCGGGAACGCCGGTGCGTTCGTACGTGCCGAGCGCGCGGTAGTTCGTGTAGCGCAGCGCCTGCAGCTCGATCCACTCTCGCGCGAGCGCCTCGCACATGTGCGGCGCGGGGCCCCGGCCGGGTACCTCCTCCAGCAGCCGCCCGAAGAGCGCGTCGAGCGTCGCCGTCAGCGCGAAGCCGAGCGTCGCGCGCTCGTGCAGGAGCGTCGTCATCGCCACCTGCCAGCCCTCGCCCTCGTCCCCGAGCCTGTTCTCGACGGGGACTTCGACGTCGCTGAAGAAGATCTCGTTGAACTCCGCCTCGCCGGTGATCTGGCGCAGCGGCCGGACCTCGACCCCGGGCGCGCGCATGTCGACGAGCAGGTACGTGAGGTTCCGGTAGCGGGGAGCGTCGGGGTCGCTCTGGGTGACGAGGATGCAGAAGTCGGCGATGTGGGCGAACGAGGACCACACCTTCTGACCGTTGACGACGTAGTCGTCGCCGCGGCGCTCGGCGCGCGTGCGCGCCGCCGCGAGGTCGGAGCCCGCGTCCGGCTCCGAGAACCCCTGGCACCAGATCTCGTCGGCGGCGAGGATCGGCCGGAGATATCGCGCCTTCTGCTCCTCCGTGCCGTGGGCGATGATCGTCGGACCCGCCATGCTGAGGCCGATCACGCCGACGTGCGTCGGGGCCTGAACAGCGGCGAGCTCCTCGTAGAGGATCGCCTGGAAGCTGTAGGGAGCGCCGGCGCCGCCGTACTCCTTCGGCCAGGTCAGCCCCGCATAGCCGGCGTGGAACAGCTTGCGGCTCCACTCGCGGATGAACGGGTCCTCGAACCGCTGCGCGCCGCCGCGGCCGCCGCGCTTCTCCGCCGGCAGGTTCGCATCGACCCAGGCGCGGAGCTCGTCGCGGAACCTCGCCTCTTCCGGCGTGTCGCGCAGGTCCACCGCGTGAGCTTACGCCGAGGCGGCTGCCGGAACCAGCTCGCGCGACGGCTCGGCAACCACGCGGCGCCGGCGCACCGGTAGCAGCGTCACGGCCCCGAGGATCAGGCCGACGCCGAGCCACTGCGTCCAGCTCAGGTGCTGGTCGTACGCGTAGATGCCGGCGATCACGGCGACCGCCGGGTAAGTGAGCTCCGCGAGTGAGGAGAGGACCGCCGGCGTGCGCTGCAGCCCGAAGTAGTAGAGCGTCAGGGCGGCGAGCCCGGTGACGAGGGCGAGGTAGAGGATGAGAACGCTGTCGTGGCCGTCCGAGTAGGCGGCCGCGCCCATGACCGGTAGCGCGATCGCGCTCGCGATCAGTCCGAAGAAGAACCGTAGGCTCAGAATGTGCTGGAACTCGAGCTCGCGGGACATGTAGCGCCCGAGGACCGTCCCGAGTGCCCAGAGCACGGCCGCTGCGGTGGCCTCCACGATCACGACGACTCCGCTCGCCGACGGCTCGAACGGATGTGGCTGGTTGACGAGCCAGAAGCCTGCGAGGGCAGGCAGGAAGAACCACGCGAAGCTCGGCCGGGGCCGTTCGCCGAGCAGCGCCGCAGCAGCGGCTACGGCCACGAGCGGCTGCACCTTCTGGATCACCACGGGGGTGATGAAGTCCGAGTGGCCGATAAGCGCGTCCGTGAAGAGGATCGTGGCGGCGGCCGACGCGCCGGCGCCGATCACGACAGCCGCCGCGACGTAGCGCCAGCCGGCACGGAACACGGCCCGCAACGCGGGGAAGAGGAACGGCAGCGTGCAGAGGACGAGAATCACGTGCTCGCCGAAGACGATGGTCGTCGCCGATGTCGTCCCGCTCATCGTCTTGCGGATGATCGGGTCGGTGCCCCACATCGCCGCGGCGATCGCGATGAGAACGACCCCGGGTACCCGCGTGAGCCTCATGGCCGCTCGAAGCGTAGAAGATCGTCCACAGTCTCCCGAGCGCGGATCACGCGCGCGTCCCCGTCCGCGACCAGCACGACCGCCGGACGCGGGACGCCGTTGTACGTCGAGCCGAGCGCGAGGGTGTAGGCGCCCGTCGCCGGCACCGCGAGCACGTCACCCGGCCTCGGCTCGGGCAGCTCCGCTGCTTCGATCAGCACGTCGCCCGACTCGCAGTGCTTGCCGGCGATCCGGTAGACGCCGCTCGGCAGCTCGTTGGCGCGGTTCGCGAGCAGCGGCTCGTAGCGGGCGCCGTAGAGCTGAGGCCGCGGATTGTCGGACATCCCGCCGTCGATCGCCGCATACGTGACGCCGCCCGACTCCTTGACCGAGCCGACGCGGTAGAGCGTGACTCCTGCACGGCCGACGAGCGAGCGGCCGGGCTCGAGGATCAGCGA
>JAICLM010000015.1 GCA_025927435.1 Thermoleophilia bacterium
CAGAGGAGCTCGGGCTCCTGTTCCAGATCGTCGACGACATCCTCGACGCGGACGGCTACGTGCGCGAGCACGGCGCCGACGGCGCCCGGCGCTACGCCGACGAGGCCGCGGAGCGCGCGCGGGAGCGGCTCGCCGGGATCGGGGCCGACACCTCCGTGCTGCGCGACATCGTCGACGGTCTCGCCGTGCGAACGGCGTGACGTTCGACGATCTGCTCGAGCTCGCGCGCACCCGCGAGGAGATCGTCGGGCTGTACGTCTTCGGCTCCCGCGGCCGGGACTTCATGGTCGACGAACGCTCGGACTGGGACGTCTGCGTCGTGCTCACCGATCCCGAGGCGCGGGAGGAGTTCGATCGCGAGTTTCCGTACGCGCACGGCGCGCGGGTCGAGATCGTGAGCGCGACCCTCGACGGGATCCGCAACGAGCTCTCCGAACACGGACGCTACGCCGCCGCCCACGCGGACGTCGTCCTCGACAAGACCGGGGGCGAGCTGACCCGGCTGCTGGAGGAGCTGGAGGCGCTGCCGAGGGGCACCAGAAACGCGGTCGTCCGTGAGGCCCTCGACGGCTACATCAACCAGACTTACCGCTCGCTGCGCTACGGCACCCGGCTCGATGCGGTGGAGGCGGTCCCGTATGCGCTGCGGACGATCTTCGCGCTGGAGGATCGCGTCCGGCCGTACAACAAGTATCTCGAGTGGGAGTTGCGCCACCATCCCCTCGACGACTGGGCGGCAGACGCGCTCCTGCCGCTGCTCGACCGCGTGCTCACGGGCGAGCCGGCAGCCCAGCACGAGCTCTTCCGCCTCCTCGAGGGCCGGGCACGCGAGGCGGGCTTCGGCGACGTGGTCGACGGCTGGGAGCCGGACGTCGAGTGGCTCCGCGGCAACGGTGAGTACCGGCCGTGAAGAAGCGCCTCGACGTCCTTCTCGTGGAGCGCGGGCTCGCCGAGTCGCGGGCGAAGGCGCAGGCGCTCGTCCTCGCCGGGCTCGTGCGCGGCCACGACAAGCCCGGCACGCAGGTGGAGGAGGATGCGGAGCTCGAGGTCGAGCGCCCGGCGCCGTACGTCTCGCGCGGCGGCGAGAAGCTCGCGCACGGGCTCGACGGGCTCGGCGTCGACCCCGGCGGTCTCGACTGCGTCGACGTCGGCGCCTCGACCGGCGGCTTCACCGACGTCCTCCTCCAGCGCGGCGCCGCGCGCGTCGTCGCGCTCGACGTCGGCTACGGCCAGCTGCACCCGCGGCTCCGGGCGGACCCCCGCGTGACGGTGCTCGAGCGGACGAACGCGCGGACGCTCACCGAGCTCCCGTTCGCGCCGCAGCTCGCGGTCTGCGACCTCTCCTTCATCTCGGTGCGGCTCGCGCTCCCGCCGGTTCTGCGTCTCTGTGCGCCCGGCTGGCAGGCGGTCGTCCTCGTGAAGCCGCAGTTCGAAGCCGGCCGCGCCGACGTGGGCAAGGGAGGGGTCGTGCGCGACGACGAGGTGCGGCGGCGGGTCGTGCGCGAGGTCGCCGAGGCGGCGCCGTCGTGGGGGGCGGGCGTCCGCGGCGTCGTAGACTCGGGGCTCCCGGGGCCGAAAGGGAACCGGGAGATCTTCCTCCACCTCGTGCACTCCGAGCAGCCCACGCTTCCCGATGACCTCGACGAGCGGATCGAGCGAGCACTCGCCGGTTGAGACGGCCGCGGTCGTCGCGCACGGCCGCATCGACGTCCGCGACGCCGTCGAGCGAGTGCGAGCCGTGGCCGAGGGGGCGAGCGTGAAGGTCGTGGACGAGCCCGAGACCGCGCAGCTCGCGGTCGCGGTCGGCGGCGACGGGACGATCCTCCGCACCCTCGCGAGGGTGCTCGGCCTGGGCATCCCGGTGATCGGGATCAACTTCGGCCGCGTCGGGTTCCTCGCCTCGATCGCGCCCGAGCGGCTGGAGGACGACCTCGCGCGCGTCTTCGCGGGCGAGTACCGGACGATCGAGCAGCCCACGCTCGTGGCGCAACTCGACGGCGAGGTACTCGTCGCGGTCAACGACGTCGTCGTCACGAGCTCGATACTCGGCCGGATGATCGAGCTCGGCTGGTCGATCGCGGGCGAGGATCTCGGCGTCGTGTCCTGCGACGGGATGATCTGCTCCACGCCGTCGGGCTCCACCGCGTACAACCTCTCGAACGGCGGCCCCGTGCTCGTACGCGGACTCGACGCGATGGCGATCACGTTCATCGCTCCGCACTCGCTCGAGGCGCGGCCGCTCGTCGTGCCACGCGGGGCCGAGCTGACCGTTCGCAACGCGACGCCTGACGTCGAGGCCGCCGTCCTCATCGACGGGCATCGCAGCGGCGACCTCGCGCCGGAGCGGGCGCTGTCGATCCGCCTCGGCGAGCAGCGCAGCCTCCTCGCGACCCTGCCGGAGACGACGTTCTTCGGCCGCTACCGCGAGACGTTCACCTCCTAGCCCGCTCAAGCGGCCGTGTCTAGGTATCAGATACCCAGACGTGTCCGGAAGGGCCGTAGGCGGCCCAGTAATGCGCCTCCCGCTGTTTGACGCCGTCTGCAGCGGACCTGTCTCGGTATCAGTTACCGAGACAGGTCCCGAAGAGCGGGTGTGCGGCGTCGGGCTGCGGGTCTACGATCGACTCCATGCTGCGGCGGCTCCGTATCGAGAACCTCGTCCTCATCCGCGAGGCCGAGCTCGAGCTTGCGCCCGGGCTTAACGCGATCACGGGCGAGACGGGCGCCGGCAAGACGATCCTCGCCCAGGCGCTCGGCCTCCTGCTCGGCGCGAAGGGCGACGACTCCTATGTCGGCGCGGCCGGCGAGGAGGCGTATGTCGAGGCCGAGCTCGACTCGCGGGACGAGGTCGAGGAGCTCGCGGAGCTGCGTCCGGAGGACGAGGACGCGCTCGTGGTCTCGCGGCGGGTCTTCGCCGACGGCCGGACGCGCGCGTACGCCTGGGGACGTTCCGCTGCGCGGGAGGACGTCGCGGCCGCGGTCGAGAGCGTCGTCGCGATGTCGGGCCAGTTCGAGCAGCGCCGGCTCGCGCGGCCGTCCTACCAGCTCGAGGTGCTCGACCGCTTCTGCGGCGACGAGCAGCTCACTCGCCGCGCCGCCGCGCGGACGGCGTGGCGCGAGCTGCAGAGCGCCCGCCGCCGCCATGACGAGCTGACGGCGAACGCGGCGCTCGCCGAGGCCCGGCTCGCGGAGCTGCGTGCGCTCGTCGAGGACACCGAGGGCCTCGAGCCCGGCGTAGAGAAGCAGCGGCGTGCAGAACGCGAGCGGCATCGGCACGTCGCCGAGCTCGCGTCCGGCGCCGCCGAGGCCGCCGCTGCGCTGGCGCCGGACGACGGCGAGGGAGCCGCCGGTCTGGTCGCGCTGGCCGAACGCTCGATCGCGCCGCTCGAACGGCTCGCGTCCGAGTTGCAGAGAGCGGGCGACGAGCTGCGCGACGCCGAGCTCTGCCTGCGCGAGACCGCGTCCGATCTCTACGTCTTCCTCGGCTCGCTCGAGGCGGAGCCGGGACGGCTCGAGCAGCTCGAGGCCGAGCTCGACCGCATCGCCGAGGCGAAGCGCCGCTTCCGATGCACCACGTACGAAGAGCTGCTGGCGCGCCGAGAGGAAGCCCGTGCCGAGCTCGCGGCGCTCGAGGACGGGTCCGGCCCAGCCGAGGTAGCCGCCCGCGATCTGGCGGAGGCCGAGGCGCGAGTGCAGGCGCTCGTACTCGAGCTGCGGGCCGAGCGCAACGCGGCCGCTCCGGCCTTCGCCGACGCGGTCGCCGCCGAGTTGCGCGGCGTGGGGATGGGAGAGGGCGAGTTCGTCTGCGAGCTGCGGGAGCGAGACGACCCGGGAGCGACCGGAGCCGACGAGGCCGTCTTCCTCGTGCGTCCGAACGCCGGTCTGCCCTTCGCGCCGGTCGCGGAGACCGCCTCCGGTGGTGAGCTCTCGCGGATCGCGCTCGCCATCGCGGCCGTGGCCGGCGGCGACACGCTGGTCTTCGACGAGATCGACGCCGGCATCGGCGGTGAGACCGCGCACGCCGTCGGCGGATTGCTCCGGCGGCTCGCCGAGCATGCTCAGGTCGTGACGATCACCCATCTTCCGCAGATCGCCGCCCTCGCCGACCGTCACTTCCGGGTGGAGAAGACCGCCGGCGACCCGACGCACACCCGCATCGAGCAGCTCGGTGAGGAGGAGCGGAAGGCGGAGCTCGAGCGCATGCTCGGCGGGCAGGAGTTCCTTGCCGCGGTACGAGGCTAGGCGGACGCTGCCGGCGTCCGTCGAGGACGTCTGGACGGTGCTCGAGAACCCGGCGCGTTGGCCCGAGTGGTGGCCGGGCCTCGTCGGGGTGCAGTCGTCGGTTCGGCGGGCGCTCGCTCCTGGTGCGCACTGGCACCTCGAGGGCACGGAGCGGCCGAGCTTCCGCCGTCGCCCGCAGCTCGGCGGATCGCTTCTCTTCCTCGAGGTGGTTCCCCTGAGGCGGATCGCCTTCCAGCTCAGCGGCGAGCACGCTGACGTCGAGCTCGACCTTCAGCCGGTGGAGGACGGAGAGACGCAGGCCACGCTCGCCGTCGAGACGCCACGGTTCGGCGGCCTTGGGCGAACTGCCCCCTCGCAGGCGCTCGCGGGGCTAGCCGCGCTCGTTCGCTCGGTGGAATAGGCGCCAGCCGCAACGGGTGCTACCCTGAAATCCCGTGAGCGCGCGGGCCCCGAAGTACGTCTTTGTGACAGGGGGCGTCGTGTCGGCTCTGGGGAAGGGAATCGTCGCCGCCTCTCTTGGCCGGTTGCTCAAGGCGCGCGGTCTCCGCGTCCAGCTCCAGAAGTTCGATCCGTACCTCAACGTCGACCCCGGGACGATGAGCCCGTTCCAGCACGGTGAGGTCTTCGTGACCGAGGACGGGGCCGAGACCGACCTCGACATCGGCCACTACGAGCGCTTCGTCGACGAGAACTTCCTCCGCAGCGCGAGCCACAGCGCCGGCGCGATCTGGGACACCGTCCTGCGCAAGGAGCGCAAGGGCGACTTCCTCGGCGCGACGGTGCAGGTGATCCCGCACATCACGAACGAGATCAAGGCGCGTATCCGCCGCGGCGCCGAGGCGAGCCCGGCCGACGTGGTCATCTCCGAGATCGGCGGCACCGTCGGCGACATCGAGTCGCTGCCGTTCCTCGAGGCGATCCGCCAGTTCCGGCGGGAGGTCGGCCCGGAGAACGTCGTCTACGTCCACGTCACGCTCGTCCCGTTCATCGAGGCGGCCGGCGAGCTGAAGACGAAGCCGACGCAGCACTCGGTCAACGAGCTGCGCCGGATCGGCATCCATCCCGACGTCGTCGTCTGCCGCTCGCACGAGGAGCTTTCGCGCGAGATCCGGGACAAGATCGCGCTCTTCGCCGACGTCGACCCGGGTGCGGTGGTCGCGAGCCCGGACGTCCCCGACGTGTACGAGGTGCCGCGTGTGCTGCACAGCGAGGGGCTCGACCGGCTCGTCGGCGAGCGGCTCGGCCTGGAGCTCGGGGAACCGGACCTGTCGGACTGGGACGAGCTACTCGATCGCGTGCACAGCCGGCGCGAGGTCGTCGAGATCGCTCTGGTGGGCAAGTACGTCAAGCTCCAGGACGCCTACCTCTCCGTGCACGAGGCGCTCAAGCACGCCGGGCTCGAGCACGGGTGTGCCGTCCGTGTCCGCTGGGTCGACGCCGAGGACACGTCGTACGACGAGGCCGCAGAGCTGCTCGAGAGCGTCGACGGCGTGCTCGTGCCGGGCGGCTTCGGCTCGCGCGGCTGGGAGGGCAAGATCCTCGCCTGCCAGGTGGCGCGCGAGCGGCGCATCCCGTACCTCGGCATCTGCCTCGGCATGCACGTGGCCGTGTCCGAGTTCGCGCGGCACGTCGTGGGGCTCGACGGCGCGAATTCGACCGAGATGGATCCCGAGACGCCGTATCCCGTGATCGACCTGCTGCCGGAGCAAAAGGGGATCGAGGACCTCGGAGGCACGATGCGGCTCGGTGCGCAGGCGGTGGAGGTCGCGGAGGGCACGCGCGCCCGCGAGCTCTACGGCGACGACACGATTCACGAACGGCACCGGCACCGCTACGAGGTCAACAACACGTTCCGCGATCGGCTCGTGGAGGCGGGGCTCGTCGTGAGCGGCACCTTCCAGGAGGGACGGCTCGTGGAGATCGTCGAGCTGCCCGACCATCCGTGGTTCGTTGCGAGCCAGTTCCACCCGGAGTTCAAGTCCCGGCCGACGCGGGCGGCGCCGCTCTTCCGCGGCTTCGTGGGTGCTGCGCTCGATCGCGCGCGCATGCGGGCCGGCGAGCGCGTCGCCGCCTGAGGTCTCGCCCGTAGGATCGGCCGGGTGTCCGAGGCGGTCGACCTTCTCTTCGAGCTTGCCGCGATCCCGAGCCCATCGGGCGCGGAGCGCGGCGTCGCCGACGTCGTCCTGCGCTACCTGAGAGGGCTCGGGCTCGAGCCGGACGAAGACTCCTGCGGGCCGGGGATCGGATCGAATGCCGGCAACGTCTATGCGCGGCTCGAGCCGACCACGAGGGGGAGGCCACTCTTCCTCTGCGCGCACATGGACACGGTGCCGCCGGACGGCGACCTCGAGCCCGTCGTCGAGGACGGGATCGTCCGCAACGCCGGCGGCACGATCCTGGGCTGCGACAACAAGGCTGCGATCACGGCGATGCTCGAGGGCACGCGGCGCGTGCTCGCGGAGAACCTGCCGCACGCCGGCCTCGAGCTCGTGTTCACGCCCATGGAGGAAGTAGGGCTGATCGGCGCCGGCGCGTTCGATGCCGAGCGACTTCACGCGCAGGTGGGCTACGTCTACGACCAGGAGGGACCGATGGGCGAGGTCGTCCTCGGCGCGCCTTGGTCGCGGGCGCTCGAGGTTCGCTTTCACGGCCGCTCGGCCCACGCAGGCATGGCTCCGGAGGAGGGGCGTTCCGCGATCCAGGCGGCCGCGAAGGCGATTGCCGACCTGCGGCTCGGCCGCATCGACGAGCTGACGACGGCCAACGTGGGCACGATCACAGGCGGCACCGCCGGCAACGTCGTTCCGGAGTGGTGCACGTTCCAGGCCGAGGCGCGCTCCCACGACGAGGGGACGCTGGGAGAGGTCGTGCAGGAGATGCTGGATGCGTTCTCCTTTGCCGCGACCGAGACCGAGTGCGACGTCGAGACAACGATGCGGAAGAGCTACGACGGCTACCGTCTGAAGCGGGACGAGCCCGCTGTCGCCCTGGCCGCGGCGGCCTTCTCCCGTTGCGGCTTCGAGCCGCGCTACGGGCTGTCGGGTGGCGGCGCGGACGCGAACGTCTTCAACAGACGCGGGATGCGCTGCGTGAACCTCTCGCACGGTGTGTTCGGCTTCCACACGCCGGACGAGCACGTCTCGGTTGCGGATCTCGAGGCGATGGTGGACGTGACGGTCGCGCTAGTGGAAGCGGCGCGCGAGTGAGCCTCGAGCCGGACGCCGCGCGGAGCGCCTACGAGGGATCGTTGCTTGGCCTGACTGTGGAGCGGTGGGGCGAGAACGAGCGTGAGATCGTCGAGCATCCGGGCGCCGTCGCCATCGTGGCCGTCGACAGTGAGGGCTACGTGACGCTCGTCCGGCAGCTGCGCGAGGCCACACGTGGTCACCTGCTCGAGCTCCCGGCCGGGACGGCCGAGGAGGGCGAGGAGCCGCTCGAGACGGCGAGACGCGAGCTGCAGGAGGAATGCGGGCTGACCGGCGGCGAGTGGCGAGAGCTGGCGGTGTTCTGGACGACCCCGGGTTTCTGTCGCGAGCGGATGCATCTGTTCGCCGCCGAGGGCGTCGAGCACGGGGAGGCGTCGCCGGCCGCCGACGAGGAGCTGGAGCTCGTCCGCTGGCCGGTCGCCGAGATCGGTGAGCGGCTGCACGAGATCGAGGATGCGAAGACGCTCGCCGGCCTGCTGCTCTACCTCAGGCCGCGTCCTGGCGACTAACCCTGGCGACAACCGTCCCGACCGGCCAGGGCCTTCGCAGCCCCCGCCCAAGGGTGGGGAGCCGTCCCTCCGCCCTCGTCGAGGACGCTAGCGGCCGCACCGTGTCGAGACAGTAGCGGTGGGTCGTGAAGTGCCTCCAAGTCCCTCGCAGCATCGTCGCGCGGCGTCGGGGAGATAGTGTCTCCGGGCCTTGCGTATCGGCGTCGCCAAAGAGATCAAGACCGACGAGTACCGCGTCGCGCTAACCCCGGCGGGGGCTCGCGAGCTGATCCAGCGTGGCCACGAGGTTCTGGTCGAGACCACGGCCGGGGACGGGAGCGCGTTCTCCGACGAGCAGTACCAGCGAGCCGGCGCCAGGATCGTCTCCGTCGACGACGCGTGGGGGCAGGCCGACCTTCTGCTCAAGGTGAAGGAGCCGATCGAGCCCGAGTACTCGCGACTGCGCGAAGGGCTCGTGCTCTTCACGTACCTCCACATCGCCGCCGACGAACCGCTCACGCGCGCGCTCGCGGAGAGCGGCATTGCGGCCGTCGCCTACGAGACCGTCGAGACCGACGACCACCGGCTGCCGCTGCTCGCCCCCATGAGCGAGATCGCCGGGAGGCTGGCGCCCCAGGCCGCCGCCCACTTCCTCGAAAAGCCGCTCGGCGGACGGGGCGTGCTTCTCGCCGGGACGCCGGGTGTTCAGCCGGGCCACGTCGTCGTGCTCGGTGGTGGAATCGTCGGCTACAACGCCGCGATCATCGCTCTCGGCCTTGGCGCCCGCGTCACGCTCCTCGAGCGGTCGATCGATCGGATGCGGCACCTCGACGAGATCCTCTCCGGGCGCGTCAGCCTGCTCATGTCGTCGAGCCTCGAGATCGAGCAGACGATCACGCATGCCGACGTGGTCATCGGGGCGGTCCTCATCCCGGGCGCGCGTGCGCCGAAGCTGATCAGCCGGGGGATGCTCGCCGAGATGCAGCCCGGCGCAATCATCGTCGACGTTGCAATCGACCAGGGCGGCTGCATCGAGACGGCGCGGCCCACGACGCACTCGGACCCCGTCTACGAGGTCGACGGGATCGTCCACTACTGCGTCGCGAACATGCCCGGCGGTGTTCCCGTCACGTCCACGAAGGCGCTCACGAACGCGACGCTGCCCTACGTCGAAGCGATCGCCGACCACGGCCTCGGCGAGGCGGTCGCGAGTGACCCTGCCCTTGGGCGTGGCGTGAACGTGCTCGACGGCAAGATCACGTACGAGGCGGTCGCCGAGGCGCACGGTCTCGACTACACGCCGCTCGCCGACGTGCTGCCCCTCGCGGCGGTCTAGGGGCCGCTCGCCTAGCTCTGCGCCGGGCCGTCGGGCTTCTTCTGCGGCGGCGTCATCCTGACGACCAACCAGGTGATGGCGGCAGCGAAGCCCACGATCAGGACGACGTACGCAACGAACGCGAGGAGGCCGAGGACAGTCGCCATGGCTACCTAGAATAGCCCGGTGCCCAGGGCGTGTGTCATCGTGCTCGATGCGGTCGGCGCCGGCGAGCTGCCGGACGCCGGCCAGTACGGGGACGAGGGCTCGGACACACTCGGCAATGTCGCACGAGCGGTCGGTGGCCTCGATCTGCCGAGCCTCGAGGCGCTCGGGCTGGGCAACGTGGAGCCGCTCGAGGGTTGCCGGCCGCAGCCGGGAGCGCCGGCGGTCGCGGGGCGGCTCCTGGAGCGGTCGAAGGGCAAGGACACGACCACGGGGCACTGGGAGCACATGGGAATCGTCACCGCGCAGGCATTTCCCACCTATCCGCACGGCTTCCCGCACGACGTGATCGACCCGTTCATGCACCGCACTGCCCGAGGAGTGCTCGGGAACAAGGCCGCGTCCGGGACCGAAATCATCCAGGAGCTGGGGGAGGAGCACCAGCGGACGGGCAAATGGATCGTCTACACGTCGGCGGACTCCGTCTTCCAGATCGCCGCGCACGAGGACACCATTCCGCTGGAGGAGCTCTACGACGCCTGCCGCGCCGCTCGCGAGATCCTGACGGGCAAGCACGCGGTCGGCCGCGTCATCGCGCGTCCGTTTACCGGCGAGCCCGGCAACTACGTCCGGACTCCGAACCGGCACGATTTCTCACTCGAGCCGCGTCGGCCGAACTATTTGACGCTGCTGCGCGAGGCGGGACAGAAGGTGTACGGCGTCGGCAAGATCGGCGACATCTTCGCCGGGCAGGACATCGACGAGTCTCACCCGACGAAGTCGAATATCGAGGGGATCCAGCAGACCGAGCGACTGTTGCGGGAGATCGACGAGGGCTTCGTCTTCGTCAACCTCGTCGAGACCGACATGCTCTGGGGGCACCGCAACGACCCGGTCAACTTCCACCGGTGTCTGCAGGACTTCGACTACCGGCTTTCCGACCTGCTCGATGCGCTTCGCCCCGGCGACCTTCTCATCATCACCTCGGACCACGGGTGCGACCCCACGACGCCGTCCACGGACCACTCGCGCGAGTACGCGCTGTTGCTCGCCTACGTCGAGGGCCGGAACGCAGCCGGACAAATCCACGAAGGCGAGTTCGCGGACGTCGGCGCAACGGTCAACGCCTGGCTCGGAGGCAAGGCAGCCTCGCGCGGGATCCCCGGGCAGCCCATCGTGACGCCGTAGGCCGCTCGGCAGATCTTGGGGACAGGGCTAGGCTGGCCGCATGCCGGAGCTGCCGGAGGTAGAGACCGTCCGCAGGCAGCTCGAGCCCGCGCTCGTCGGACGGCGCTTCGACCAGGTGAGCATCGACGACCCACGTCTCGTGCGTCCGTACGAACCGGCCGAGGTGGCGGCCGAGCTTGAAGGGGAGCGCGTCGCGGCCGTCGAGCGGCGCGGGAAGTATCTGGTTGTTCGGTTCGAGAGTGGTCGTGTTCTCCTGATTCACCTCCGGATGACGGGAAGCCTCTTGTGCGCTCCGAGCGGCTCGCTGCCGGACGACCCCCATCGCCGCGCTGTTGTCAGGCTAGAAGACGGATCGGACGTCGCGTACCGTGATGTGCGCCGGTTCGGCACGTGGCTCCTGCTCGAGCCCGATGAGACGGAGCCGTACCTCGCTGCCCGCGTCGGCGAGGAGCCGCTAGAGACGCTCTTTACAGCGGCGCGACTCGGCGAGCGCCTCGCCGGCCGGCGCACATCGCTCAAGGCGGCGCTCCTCGACCAGCGCACCCTCGCAGGGATGGGGAACATCTATGTCGACGAGGCGCTCTGGCGGGCCCGGCTCAACCCGCTGCGCCCCGCGGCCGGCCTCGACCGGAACGAGCTGCGACGGCTGCACAGGGGGATTCGCGCGGCGCTCGAGCACGGCCTCGCCCGGCAAGGATCGACGCTTCGCGACTACCGGCTGCCCGACGGCAGCGGAGGATCCATGCAGGACGAGTTCCGCGTGTACGGACGCCGCGACGAGCCGTGCGACCGCTGCGGGACGCTGATCACGCGCACACAGGTCGCCGGCCGCACGACGTGGTTCTGTCCCACGTGCCAGCCGGAGGATCCCGCTCAGGCAGCGAGGAATTCGTCGAGACGGCCTTCGCGGTCGAGGCGCCAAAGCTCCGTGTAGCCGCCGATCGGCTTGCCGTCGACGAGGATCTGGGGGACGGTCCAGCCGCCTGTTGCGTCGAACACCGTTTGCCGAAAGGCAGGATCGTCGTCGAGCGAGATCTCCTCGTACGGGAGTCCGCGGGAATCGAGGAGTGTCTTTGCGCGCACACAGAAGCCGCACCAGCGCGTCGTGTACATCTGGATCCTGGGCATTCCCTTTTACAACGCATAAACCCCGCGGGATGTTCCTGCCGGTGGCGTCCCTAGACTCCGACAGGCATGGCTGGGCGGGCGTATAGCACGGAGGCGGTCGTCCTCCGGTCGATCCGGCTCGGCGAGTCCGACCGGGTGCTTCACCTCTACACGGAGGTGTACGGCCGGGTCGGCGCCGTCGCAAAGGGCGTGCGAAAGACGATGTCGCGCTTCGGCGCGCGGCTCGAGCCGCTCTCTCACGTGGAGCTCGTGCTCCATCGCGGCCGCAGCGAGCTCCAGACGGTGACCGCTGCGCAGCTCGTGCGCTCGCATAGGCAGGCACGCGAGGACTACTACCGCTTCTCCGTCGGAACGATCGGCGCCGAGGCGATGCTCCGTCTGTTCAGCGAGGAGGAGGCGAACGAGCGGGCCTTCACGGCCCTGACGCGCTTCCTCGACCTCCTCGACGGCACACCGCACGCGGCCGACCGGCCGACCCTCGACCCGCTCGGGCTCGCGTTCCAGCTCAAGCTGCTCTGGCTGGCCGGCTACCTACCGCACGTCACCGCCTGCGCCGAGTGCGGTGCCGAGGGGAAACCGCTGGTCGGCTACTCTCCGCGCGCCGGCGGCGCCGTCTGCGAGCGCTGCGCGCCGGTGACCGAGGCGCTCGCGCTCGCCCCCGGCGGGATCGCGGGGATCGAGGCACTTCTTGCCCAACCGCTGGCGGACGCCTCGGGCATCGGTCTGTCGGAGCGGGCACAGCGTGACGCTCTGCGCGTGATCACCGCCTCGTACGAGTACCACGGCGGCTTCCGGCTGCGGACGCTGAGCGCCTGAGCCGCCGCGTCTAACCCGCGTAGTCGAAGGCTTCGAAGTGCATCGTGCCTCGCTGGCACACGCTCGTGGGCGGCTTGATCGGCGCTTCCGTGACGCCTCCGCTGCCCGGCGTCTTCAGCTCGAACGTGTGCGCCTGAGGTTGGCAGGCGCCCGACTGCGAGTCTCCCTCGCTCGCGACGTCGGGAGAGAACCGGGCCTGAGCGGTGGCGGAAGCGCCGGGTGGAAGGACGACTTGCTTCCCGTGGTCTCCCGAAGCCCTGACCTGGGTCGGCAGGCCCGTTCCGTTCGCCGCGAGCAGTGTTCCAGCGGGGACTCCGCGGACGGAGCACGGGCTGTCGGAGCTGTTCTTCACGTTGAGCGCGTAGGCGATCTGGCCGGCACCGGCGCTGTTGGGGATCAGGGTGAAGACGGCTGCGAGCTGCGTGCCGGTGCACGGCTTCGTCGAGGTGGCGGAACCGGTGGTGGTCACCGTCCGGGTGATGGTGACCGTGTGCGCATGACCGACCGTCACGGTCTTCGTGCTGCCGCCGAGGCAGCCGGCTGCCGTCAGTCCGACGGCGGCGAGGACCAGTCCTGTTGCAGCGCGTCGTCCAGCCACGCGCGGACGCCGGCGATCGGGATCCGCTCCTGCGCGAGCGAGTCTCGGTACCGCACGGTGACAGTCTCGTCCTCGAGTGTCTGTTCGTCGACGGTGAAGGCCCACGGCGTCCCTATTTCGTCCTGACGACGGTAACGCCTGCCGATCTGGCCGCTGTCGTCGTGCTCGACGATCTGGTACCGCCGCAGCTCCTCGTACAGCGCGCGTGCCCGGGCCGCCATGTCCTCGTCGCGCGGGATGAGCGGAAGGATCGCGGCTTTTACGGGCGCGACCTTGGGGTGCAGGCGGAGGACAACACGCTGCCGGTCGCCGACGACCTCCTCGTGGTAGGCGTCGCAGAGGAGCGCGACGAAGATCCGCTCGATGCTCACGGCCGGCTCGATCACGTGCGGCGTGTAGCGGTTGCCGTCCGGGTCGATCCATTCGAGCTTCGTGCCCGAGTGTTGTGCGTGCTGCGTGAGGTCGAACTCGCCGCGGTTCGCGACTCCCTCGAGCTCCTGCCAGCCGATGGGGTAGAGGTACTCGATGTCGCTCGTGGCGCTCGAATAGTGCGAGCGCTCGGCCTCGTCGTGCTCCCGCAGGCGAAGGTTGCCCTCCCTCAGGCCGAGCCCGCGGTGCCAGGAGAGCCGCTGGTCGAGCCAGTACTCGAACCACGTCGTCGCGTCGGCGGGCGGGACGAAGAACTCCATCTCCATCTGCTCGAACTCGCGGACGCGAAAGAGGAAGTTGCCCGGCGTGATCTCGTTCCGGAAGGACTTGCCGACCTGGGCGATGCCGAAGGGCGGCTTGCGGCGCGCGAGCTGCGCGACGTTCTTGAAGTTGATGAAGATGCCCTGCGCCGTCTCCGGGCGGAGGTACGCGGCGGAGCTCTCGTCCTGGAGCGCGCCGACGTGCGTCTCGAACATGAGGTTGAACTGGCGTGGCTCCGTGAGATCGCAGTCGGGCGTCTCGCCGGGCCGCTTGCTCGGCTTGCGGCCGCAGCTCGCATCTTCGAGCTTGTCCGCGCGGAAGCGGAGCTTGCACGTGCGGCAGTCGACGAGCGGATCGGTGAACCCGGCGACGTGGCCGGACGCCTCCCAGACGCTCGGGTTGAGGATGATCGCGGAGTCGAGGGCGACGATGTCGTCGCGCTCCTGCACCATCGCGCGGAACCAGAGCGAGCGGATGTTGTTCTTCGTGAGAACGCCGTAGTGGCCGTAGTCGTACGTCGAGCCGAGTCCGCCGTAGATCTCGGAGGAGGGGAAGACGAAGCCGCGACGGCGGCAGAGGGAGACGATCGTGTCCATCGTCACCGGTTGCGCCGTCTCCGCCATGGGCGGAGGTTACCCGGGCGATTCGCGCCGACTTGGCACAAACTCTTCACGCCGGTGCTGCAGGCACCGGCGTAATCTGGAGTCCCCGGGTGGGTGGGGGTTTGGGACGGGCAAGGCAGCACCGCATGAGGCTGAGCTGGAGCAGGCAGCGCCGGACCGAGAGCACGCCCACGGTTACGCTGCCCGCCGATGCCGAACCCGCCGGTCGAGCTCCACGTCGTCTCCGACGCCACCGGCGAGACCGCGGCGCGCCTCGTCCAGGCGCTCGAGGCGCAGTTCCCGGAGCAGGAGTTCGTCGAGATCCGCCACCCCCGCGTCGAGTCGCAGGACGACCTCCAGCTCGCGGTCAACCGCATGCGCGGCCGGCCGGCGGTGGTCGTGTACACGCTCGTCCAGCCGCAGCTGCGCGAGGCGATGCGCACGCTCTGCCGCCGGGCGCGCCTCCACTATTGCGACCTGCTCGGCCAGCCAATCGACGCCGTCGCCCGCGTCTCGGGCCAGGCGGCGACCATGACGCCGGGCTCGCGCCCGCCGCTCAACTCCGCGTATTTCAAGCGGATGGAGGCGATCGAGTTCGCCGTCCGGTACGACGACGGGGTCGCGCACGGCCTCCACGACGCGGACGTCGTCCTGGTCGGCGTCTCCCGCACCTCGAAGACCCCGCTCTCGATCTATCTTGGCTACCTCGGCCACAAGGCCGCGAATGTCCCGGTGGTGAAAGGGATCGCGCCGCCGCCCGAGCTGTTCGAGATCGACCGGGCGAAGGTCGTCGGCCTGACGATCGACCCGGACCGCCTCGCCGAGATCCGTCGTGCGCGCGTGCGCGCCATGGGGGCGCCCGGCCGCAACCGGCAGTACGCGGAGCTCGCGGAGATCTACGAGGAGCTCGAGGAGGCGAAGAAGCTCCACCGCCGCCTCCGCTGCCCCGTGATCGACATCTCCGAGCTCTCGATCGAGGAGACGGCGCACCGGATCCTCCGCGTCGTCGAGGAGCGCGCCGCCGAGGGAAAGGCGCAGGCCGCGAGTTGACCGCCAAGCCGCGCATCCCGCTCTGGCGCTGGGGGCTCTGGTGGTTCGCCCTGCTGATCGGGGACTTCATCTTCTACGTCCTGCTGACCCCGATCTGGATCGGGCTCCGCACGCTCGCCTGGGTGGCGGAGTTCCGTGCGAGACGTCGCTGACCGGGGCAAGCTGCCTGCGTATGAGAACATCTGCGGCCCCATGACCCGCTACGCCTACGACTTCGACGAGCCCTCCGAGGGCGGGCGCGACCTCCTCGGCGGCAAGGGGGTCGGGCTTGCGGAGATGACGCAGCTCGGGATCCCCGTCCCCGCCGGGTTCACGATCACCACCGACGCGTGCCGCGCCTTCATGGCTTCGGGCGGCAACGTCGAGGGCCTCGACGACGAGATCGCCGAGCACATCGCGCGCCTCGAGAAGCAGACGGGAAAGCGGTTCGGCGACCCAAAGGATCCGCTGCTCGTCTCCGTCCGCTCCGGCGCGGCGATCTCGATGCCCGGGATGATGGACACGGTCCTCAACGTCGGGCTCAACGACGAGTCCGTCGACGGCCTCGCGCGCTCGACCGGAAACGAGGAGTTCGCGCGCGACTGCTACCGCCGGCTGATCCAGATGTTCGGCGAGACCGTCGACGACATCCCGCACGAGAGCTTCAGCATCGACGACTCCCTCGAGCGGGCGCGGGAGGTCTACGAGCGCGAGACCGGCCAGGGCTTTCCGCAGGACGCGCGCGCGCAGCTGCGCCGTGCGATCAACGCCGTCTTCGAGTCCTGGAACTCGTCGCGCGCCCAGGTCTACCGCAACATGTACGGGATCCCCGACGACCTCGGCACGGCGGTCAACGTCGTCCAGATGGTCTTCGGCAACAAGGGTGAGGACTCGGCAACGGGCGTCTGCTTCACCCGCGACCCCTCGACCGGCGAGCAGGGAGTCTACGGCGAGTACCTCATCAATGCGCAGGGCGAGGACGTCGTGGCCGGGGTCCGCACCCCGCAGCCGCTCGCCGAGCTGAGGGAGCACATGCCGGAGGCGTACGACCAGCTGCTCGAGACGATGAGCTCGCTCGAGCGGCACTACCGCGACATGCAGGACATCGAGTTCACCGTCGAGCAGGGGCACCTCTACCTGCTGCAGACGCGCACCGCGAAGCGGACGGCGGCGGCCGCGATCAAGTGCGCAGTCGACATGACGTCCGAAGGGCTGATCGAGCGCGAGGAGGCCGTGGCGCGGATCGACCCCGCCCAGCTCGACCAGCTGCTGCATCCGCGTCTCGACCCGGACGCCGAGTTCGAGGTCGCCGCACAGGGTCTCAACGCCTCGCCGGGAGCCGCGAGCGGGAAGATCGTCCTCGACGCGGACACCGCCGAGGAGCGCGGCCGCGCCGGCGAGTCGGTGATCCTCGTGCGCTGGGAGACGACACCCGACGACATCCACGGCCTGATCCAGGCCAAGGGTGTCCTAACCGCGCACGGCGGGATGACCTCCCACGCGGCCGTCGTCGCCCGCGGGATGGGCAAGCCGTGCGTCGCGGGCTGCGAGGGGCTCGACATCGACACCGGCGCGAAGACCCTCCGCATCGGCGGCCACCAGCTGAGCGAGGGCGACGTGATCACGATCGACGGCGGCACGGGCCGCGTGATCGTCGGCGAGGTGCCGCTCGTGCCGCCCGCGATCAACGAGGACTTCGAGACGATTTTGGAGTGGGCCGACGACGCGCGCCGGCTGAAAGTGCGCGCGAACGCAGACAACGCCGACGACGCGGCGAAGGCCCGTGAGTTCGGCGCGCAGGGCATCGGGCTCTGCCGGACCGAGCACATGTTCTTCGGCGAGGAGCGACTGCCGGTCGTGCAGGAGATGATCCTCGCGGGCGACGAGGCCGGGCGCCGCGACGCGCTCGACCGTCTCCTCCCGTTCCAGCAGTCCGACTTCGAGGCGATCTTCGAGGCGATGGCCGGGCTGCCCGTCACGATCCGGCTCCTCGACCCGCCGCTCCACGAGTTCCTGCCGCCGCTCGAGGAGGCGCAGGACGCGCGCATGCGGCAGCGGATCCGCGCCCTCACCGAGTCCAACCCGATGCTCGGCACTCGCGGCTGCCGGCTCGGCATCCAGTGGCCGGAGATCTACGAGATGCAGGTGCGGGCGATCGCGCGCGCGGCGAAGGCGGTGCAGGAGCGCGCCGGCGAGGCGCCGCTCGTCGAGATCATGCATCCGCTCGTCGGCTTCCGCGAGGAGCTGCGCCGGTTGCGCGAGCTCACCGAGCGTGTGATGGAGGAGGAGGCGCCGGAGCTCGAGTACCTCTGCGGGACGATGATCGAGCTGCCGCGCGCTGCGTTGCGCGCCGACGAGATCGCGGAGGTCGCCGACTTCTTCTCCTTCGGCACGAACGACCTGACGCAGACGACGCTCGGCATGTCCCGCGACGACGCCGAGGGGAAGTTCCTCACCTTCTACCTCGAGGACGGCGTGCTCGAGCGGAACCCGTTCGAGGCACTGGACCAGGACGGCGTCGGCGACCTGATGCGGATCGGCGTCGAGCGGGGGAGGGAGACGAAGCCGGACATCAAGCTCGGCATCTGCGGCGAGCACGGCGGCGAGCCGTCCTCGGTCGACTTCTGCCACCGGATCGGGCTCGACTACGTGAGCTGCTCCCCCTACCGCGTGCCGCTCGCGCGGCTGGCGGCGGCGCAGGCGGCGCTCACCGAGGCTCACCGCGGGGAGTACGTCCAGGCCGGAGGCTAGCGATGGCCAAGTACGAGCTACTCGTCGACGGTCAGAGGCAGTCCAAGGCTTCTTCGGCCGACGAGGTCCGCACGTGGCTGCGCGGCTACCAGGCGGAGCACGCGGAGG
>JAICLM010000181.1 GCA_025927435.1 Thermoleophilia bacterium
ACCGGCGTGAACCCGGGAGGCGCGCAGATCTTCCGCATGAAGTGGCTGGACGGCGGGAGCAATGCGGTCATCGCGAAGCTCGGCGGGCACGGCGCCTTCGTCGACGACGGCTTCGCCAAGTCGCACCACCTCAAGGTCGGCTCCCCGCTGAGCCTGACCGCACCGACCGGCCAGACCGTCGACCTCCATGTGCTCGGCATCTTCGACCCGCCGACGGGAGGTTCCCCGTTCGGGCCGGTGACGATCTCCGATGCCGCCTGGGACAAGATCTACAACGCGCCGCAGAACCTCTACTCGTTCGTCCGGATGCAGGGCGGCGAGACCGACGAGAACAAGGCCGCGCTCACGCGGCAGCTGAGCTCGTTCCCGAACGCCAAGGTGCAGACGAAGCAGGAGTTCATCGACAATCAGATCAGCGGACTGAACGCGATCCTCAACGTGTTGTACGTGCTGCTCGCCTTGTCGGTCGTGGTGAGCCTCTTCGGGATCGTGAACACGCTCGTGCTCACGGTGTTCGAGCGCACGCGCGAGCTCGGGATGCTGCGCGCCGTCGGGATGACCCGGCGGCAGGTGCGCACCATGATCCGTACCGAGAGCGTCATCACCGCGCTGATGGGCGGTGTGATCGGGATCATCCTCGGCCTCGTGCTGGGTGGGCTCCTCGCGTCTCGGATCGACTTCATCGTGTTCGTCGTGCCGTGGAAACAGGTGATCATCTTCGCGATAGCGGCCGTCGTGGTCGGGCTGCTGGCGGCCATCTTCCCGGCCCGTCGCGCGGGCAAGCTGAACGTCCTCGAAGCCCTGCAGTACGAGTAGGCGCTAGTTCGGCGCGCGCCAGGGCCCCGGCTCGCGCGTGACCGGGTAGCCGGCCCAGACCAGGCGCTCGACCGTGCCGTCGTCCCCACGGATGATCCGCAGCGCCTCGCCGTGCTCCGGCCCGGAGACGGTGCGCCAGCGGTCGTCGCTCTCGCGCTCGAAGATCGCGGGCGGCTCCCAGTCCGCGTCGTCCGGAGAGCGTGCCTCGAGCTTCCCATCCCGCCAGCTGAAGACGACCTGCGACGCCTCGATGAACCAGAGTCCGAGCAGCGGCACGACGTCGGCCGGCGGCGGCTCGCCGACGCGCCACGCCTCCGGCGCGACCGGCCACTCCTCCACCGTCTCGCGCACAAGAGAAAGACCGAGCTCGCCGATCACGGCCTGGCTCTCGTTCGTGAGGAGAGCCGCGGTGACCTTCTCCGCCGGCGACGCGAAGAGGAACGCGATGAACCCGGGCATCGAGCCGGTGTGGCCGGCGAGGATGCGCTCCCCGTCGCGGCGGAGGATCAGCCCGAGCCCGTAGCCGACGAGCCAGCGCTCGTGCTCCGCGATCACCTGCACGGTGCGCATCTCCTCGGCGCTCTTCTTCGCGAGCACCGCTTCGTCGGGATCGGCGAGGAACGCGCCCCAGCGGCAGAGGTCGCCGACCGTCCCCCAGAGCTGGCCCGCGGAGGCCCAGGCGCCGGTCTCGACGTGCACCGCATTCCAGACGCCGTCGGCGTACGGCTGCCGGACGTAGCCCGTCGCCGCGGGCGGCTCGGGCTCGAAGCTCAACCGCGTCAGCCCGACCGGCTCGAAGAGCCGCTCCCGGACGTAGTCCATGTACGGCATCCCGGAGACGCGCTCGACGACGATGCCGAGCAGGGCGAAGGCGAGGTTCGAATAGTGGAAGCGGGCGCCCGAAGGCAGCACCATCTCGGCCTTCGCCAGTGTCTCGAGAAGCTCGTCCGGCGGCGCGAAGCGAAGCGTCAGCCACGAGTCGTCGTGCGTCTCGCGCTGCAGGCCCGAGGCGTGCGAGAGGAGGCGGCGGATAGTCGGCCGGTGAGCGGCACCCTCGACGTGCATGTCGAGCGTGTCTTCGAGGTCGAGCTTGCCCGCGTCGCGCAGCTGCATGATCGCGGCCGCGGTGAACGTCTTCGTGATCGAGCCGACGCGGTACTGGGTGTCCGGCGTCGCCTCGAGTCCGCCGTCGACGTCCGCCATGCCGACCGCGGATTCCCAGGCGATCTCGCCGCCGCGGAGGACGGCACCCGCGATGCTCGGGAGCCGCTTGTCGCGCTGCAGACCGGCGAGAAGCTGGTCGAGCTTCGCGCCGAGGCGCTCAGGCGTGGACACCGACCACCTCCTGCATCCGCTCGATCGCCTGCTCGATCTCCTCGTCGCCGATGTCCAGGTGCGTGACCGCGCGCAGCCGGCCCGGACGAAGGCCGCCGACGCCGACGCCCTGCTCCAGCAACCGCTCGCGCAGTCCGGGCTCGTCGGGGATGGGAACGAAGTTCGTCTCGACGGTCGCGGGATCGATCCCGATCCCCTCCGCGAGCCGGCGCGCGCGTGCGTGGTCGTCGGCGAGCCGCTCCACGTGATGGTCGAGCGCGTACAGCATTGCGGCCGCGGCGATGCCCGACTGCCGGAGTGCGCCCCCGAAGAGGAACTTTCCCTGCCAGGCGCGCTCGATCGTCTCCGCAGAACCGGCGAGGATCGCTCCGAGCGGACAGCCGAGCCCCTTCGAGAAGCAGACCGTGACGGTGTCGGCGAGCGCGCCCCACTGCGCCGGGGCGATGCCCGCTGCGACGGAGGCGTTGAAGAGGCGCGCGCCGTCCAGGTGCACCGCCGCACCCCGCGCCCGGGCAGCGTCGGCCGCGGCGCGAAACTCCTCGAGCGGCCAGATCCGGCCGCCGGAGCTGCGGTGGGTGTTCTCGAGCACGACCACGCTGCCGGTGCCGAGCTCGTCGACCTCCTCGATCTGCTCCGGTGTCGGCCTCCCCGCGTCGGCGACGAGTCCCTGCATCACGAGGCCGGAGTGGATCGCAGGCCCGCCCCATTCGTAGATCAGGACGTGCGTCCGCTCCTCGGCGACGACCTTGCAGCCGGGCGTGCTGAGCACGCGCAGCGCAGCCTGGTTCGCCATCGTCGCGGTCGGGAGGAAGAGCGCCGCCTCGTGCCCGAGCAGCTTGGCCGTCCGACGCTGGAGCTCGTTCGTCGTCGGGTCCTCGCGCATCTGCTCGTCGCCGACCTCGGCGGCGGCCATCGCGGCGAGCATCCCCGGCGTCGGCTTCGTGACGGTGTCCGAGCGCAGGTCGATCACGACCGAGGACGCTACCGTAGGCCGATGGACCTGGCCCTCCTCGAGCAAACCTTGTGCGAGCGCGGCGAGCCCGCCTTCCGCGTCCGCCAGGTGTGGGAGTGGACGGCGCGCGGCGCGGCCGGCTACGAAGCGATGACGAACCTCCCGCGCGCGTTGCGCGAGGACCTCGCGTCCGCTGTGCCGTTTTCGACGCTCACGGTGGAGACCGAGCGCGAGTCGCGAGACGGCACGGTGAAGACGCTCTTCCGCACCGCCGACGGCCATCCCGTCGAGGCGGTGCTGATGCGCTATCGCGACGGCCGTCGCTCCCTCTGTCTCTCTTCGCAGTCGGGCTGCCCGCTCACGTGCACGTTCTGCGCGACCGGCTCGATGGCGCTCGGGCGGAACCTCACCGCAGCGGAGATCCTGGATCAGGCGCTCCATTTCCGCCGTCTCACGAAGGTCGACCATGCCGTCTTCATGGGGATGGGCGAGCCGATGCTCAACCTCGAGGAGGTGCTCACGGCGGCACGGCGGCTGCCCGAGGTCGGAATCACCCACCGGCGGACGACGATCTCGACGGTCGGCTGGCTGCCCGGCCTGCGCCGGTTCGTGGCGAAGGTGGACGAGCCGATCCGGCTCGCGCTCTCCCTCCATGCGCCGGACGACGAGCTGCGGTCGCGAATCATGCCCGTCAACGAGCGCTACCCGATCGCCGACGTCGTCGCCGAGTGCCGCCGGCACGCGGAGGCGAGGAACCGCCGCGTCTTCGTCGAGTACGTAATGCTCTCGGGCGTTAACGACTCGCCGGAGCAGGCGCGGGGACTCGCCGCCCTGCTCGGCCGCGAGAACTTCAAGGTCAACCTCATCCCGTACAACCCGACCGGCCTGTACGAGGGCTCTTCACGCGACCGCATCGCCGCCTTCCGCCACGAGCTCGAGCGAGCGCGGGTCCCGGTCACGGTGCGCCTGACGCGCGGGCGGGACATCGAAGCCGCCTGCGGACAGCTCGCGGCGGTGCCGAAGCGACCGCGCCGCGAGTCTCCGCGCGTGCCTGCCTGAGACTCACACGTTCGTCCGGCCGGACCGTCGCCCGCTCGGTCGGTCGTAGGAGCGTCGCTCGAGCTCAGGCGCCCTTGGGCGCCTCGACCGTCTCGCGCGCATCGTCGAACGCGTACCTGACGACAGGCTGCTTCGCGGCCCGCACCTCGTCGAGCCGCTTCACCGGGCGATGGTGCGGCGCCTCCTTCAGCAGCTCGGGCTCCTCCGCCGCCTCCCGGGCGATCGCGAGCATCGCGTCGCAGAAGGCGGCGAGCGTCTCCTTCGCCTCCGTCTCGGTGGGCTCGATCATGAGCGCCTCGGGAACGATGAGCGGGAAGTAGATCGTCGGCGGGTGGAAGCCGTAGTCCATCAGCCGCTTCGCGACGTCGAGCGCGGTACAGCCGTGCTGCTTCTTCAGGCTCCGCGCGGAGACCACGAACTCGTGCATGCAGAGCCGGTCGAACGGCAGGTCGTAGGCGTCCCTGAGACGCGCGAGCACGTAGTTCGCGTTGAGCACGGCCACCTCGGACATCTCGCGTAGCCGCGGCC
>JAICLM010000276.1 GCA_025927435.1 Thermoleophilia bacterium
ATGGCGCATCCGGCCGTAGCCGAGTCGGCTGTGATCGCGGTGCCGGACGAGAAGTGGGGCGAGCGGCCGCTGGCGGCGGTCGTGCTCAAGGAGGGCGCGGCGGCGACCCCCGACGAGCTACGGGAGTTCCTCGCGCCGCGGTTCGCGAAGTGGTGCCTGCCCGACCGGATCGAGTTCGTCGGCGAGATCCCGAAGACGAGCGTCGGCAAGTTCCGCAAGACGGCGCTGCGCGAGCAGTTCGCGTCTCACTCGGAAACAGCCGAGCCCGCGCAGACGACTTGAGAGCCGCCGTCCTGCCGGCGGTCGACGCGCCGTTCGAGCTGCGCGAGGTCGACGACCCGGTTCCGGCCGACGGCAAGGCGCTCGTGCGCGTGCGCGCGGCCGGGATCAACTTCCTCGACGTCCTGATCCGGCGTGGCCGCTATCCGCAGATGCCCGAGTTCCCGGCGGTGCTCGGCGTGGAGCTCGCGGGCGAGCTCGAAGACGGGACGCGGGTGATGTCGATGATCCCCGCGGGCGCGTATGCGGAGCTCGTGAGCGTCCCGCGCGCGTCGCTCGTGCCGCTGCCGGACGGCGCCACCTTCGCCGAGGGCGCGGGCTTCATCCTCACCTTCCTCACCGCGTACGTCCCGCTGACGCGGCAGGTGCGCTTCGAGGAGGCGCAGACGGTGCTCGTGCACGCCGCGGCCGGCGGCGTCGGCAGCGCGGCGATCCAGGTCGCGCGGGCGCTCGGCGCGCGGGTGATCGCGGCCGCCGGCTCGGCGGAGAAGCTCGAGCTCTGCCGGGAGCTCGGCGCCGCGGAGGCGTACGTCTACGACGAGCTGCCCGACGACCTGCGGGTCGACGTCGTCGTGGATCCGGTCGGCGGCGAGCTGTTCGAGGCTGCGGTCGCGAGGCTTCGCCCGCTCGGGCAGCTCGTGGCGATCGGCTACGCGGGCGGGCTCTGGCCCGAGCTGCAGCCGGCGCAGCTCGTGGGGCGGAACGTCGGCGTGCAGGGCGTCTACATCGGTCGCCTCCTCCGCCATGCGCCGGACGTCATCGCCGCCGCGACCCGCGAGCTTCTCGAGCTCTGGAGCAGCCGCAGGATCCGGCCGGTCGTCGGCGCAGAGTTCCCGCTCGCGGAGGTCGAGGACGCGCACGCGCTCGTCGAGTCGCGCCGCAGCGTCGGGAAGGTCGTGCTCGTCCCGTGAGGGCGCTCGTGACAGGCGGTCGTGGCGGGATCGGGGCGGCCATCGTCGCCGCTCTCGGGGAGTCGACCGTTCTCGACCTGCCCGAGTTCGACGTCGGCGATCCCGAGGCGTGGCGGTCGCTCGACGGTGAGTTCGACGCGGCCTTCCTCAACGCCGGTGTTGTCACGGCATGCCAGGACGTCTCCGTTCTGGAGGACGAGCAGTGGCGGCGTATCCTCCGCGCCAACCTCGACGGCGTCGTCTACGGCACCCGCGAGCTCGCGTCGCGGCTCATGCCCGGCGGCGGCTCGATCGTCGCCACCGCGTCGCTCGCCGGCCTCACCGCGACGCCGTTCGACCCGGCGTACACCGCCACGAAGCACGCCGTCGTCGGCTGGGTGCGGGCGGCGGCGCCTGCGCTCGCAGAGCGTGGGATCCGGCTCAACGCGCTCTGCCCCGGCTTCGTGGACACGCCGCTCGTCCAGGCGGAGCTGCGCGGGCGGCTCGACGTCCCGCTCATGGAGGCGTCGTTCGTCGCCGAGGCGGCGCTGCGCGTGCTCGAGGACGTGGAGACGGGGCGCGCCTGGGTCGTGCAACCGAACCGCGTCGAGCCGTTCCGCTTTCCCGGGGTGCCGGGGCCGCGATGAGCCCCCGGGCCCGCAAGCCGTGGGGCGAGGCGCCGCCGCCGGACCCGCACGTGTGGAACACGCTCCGCTACCGCGGCATCGAGCAGGCGGAGGGCCGGGCGGTGATCGAGTGGGAGGCGACGCCGGATTACAGCTTCCATGCGCCGAGCGGGCCGATCGTCCACGGCGGCATGGTGGCTGCGCTCCTCGACACGGCCATGGGCGGAGCCTGCTGGACTCTGATGGCGGAGGACGAGGACTTCCTCACCGCCGACCTGCGCACCGAGTTCCACCGCTCGGCGAGGCCGGGGACGTTGCGAGCCGAGGGCTGGGTCGTGCAACGCAACCGCCGAGTCGTGTTCTGCGCCGCCGAGCTGTTCCAGGACGGCGAGCTGCTCGCGAGCGCCCGCTGCACCCAGATCGTGCGTCGAGACTCGAACGCCTAGGCCGCCGGCGACAGGTTCAGACGAGAGGACGCTCGCCCA
>JAICLM010000212.1 GCA_025927435.1 Thermoleophilia bacterium
CGAGGGCGACCGCGTCGCCGGCGGAGCCGTCCTCGTCGAGCTGGACGAGTCCCCCTAGCTCGGGAAGAGCTTCTGGAGCTTCATCGCTGCGCCCATGTCGCCCTTGAGCTTGAGCTTGCCTGTCATGTAGGCACTCGTCGGGTTCTGCTCACCCGCGACGATCTTCTCGAAGATCTCCTGCGACGCGCTGATCGTGCAGTCCGCGCCGTCCTCGAGGCCGTCGTGCACGCTGACGTTGCCGTCCGTGACCTTGACCGTCCACCGGCCCGCGCCCTCGATGTCGAAGCCGTACGAGTTGTTCATACCCGCCGTCTTCGACGCGTCGGCGCGGGACGGAAGCGTCTCGAAGAACTCCTGCACGGTGCCTGGCATCAATCGCTCCTTGTCGGGGTCGAGCGCGAGTCTATGCCTCGCCGCCTGCGCCGCAGCGATACCATCGCGCCCCGTGACGAAGGTCGAGATCGCGCTTCCGGGACAGGCGGACGCGGACGCAGTCGCTCTTCCGGTGGCGCAGCCGCTGGGCGGCGACGGCGCGACGATCGTCGAGGAGAAGCTCGGCGGCCGCCTCGCGAAGCTCCTGGAGAGCGGGGAGCTGCGCGGCGAGCGCGGCGACACGGTTCTGCTCCACCTGAACGGCGAGCTCGAGGCGCCGCGCCTCGTCGCGGCGGGAGTCGGCAAGCGCGAGGAGGTGGATGCCGACGCGCTCCGCACGGCCGGTGCGACGACCGCCCAGGCTCTCGCTCGCGTTGGCGGAACCCTCGTCTGGCTGCTCGACGAGTCGCTACCGGTGGCGCTGCCCGCGCAGGCCGCGGCGCTCGTCGAGGGGACGATCCTCGGCGCCTACTCGCCCGGCCGTTGGAAGGCGAAAGACGAGGCTCGCGCGCCGGAGCGGATCGTCGTCGGCCACGGCTCTGATCCGGAGATCCAGGCCGCCGTCGAGCGCGCCGCGATCGTCGCCGAGCGGGCGAACCGCGCGCGCGACCTCTCGAATATGCCGCCGAATGAGCTCACGCCCCACACGCTCGGCGAGAAGGCGCAGGAGCTCGCGCGCGAGCACGAGCACCTGAAGTGCGAGGTCCTTGCCACCAAGGTGCTGGATGAGCTCGGCATGGGCGCGCTGACCGCCGTCGGCCGCGGCAGCCGCAACGAGCCGCGCCTGATCGTGCTGCGCTACGACCCGCCCGGCGCGCGGGACGACATCCAGCTCGGGCTGGTCGGCAAGTCGATCACGTTCGACGCCGGCGGCATCTCGATCAAGCCCTCCGGGGGCATGCAGGACATGAAGGGCGACATGGCCGGCGGCGCCGGGACGCTGCACGGGATCGGGGCGCTCGCCGCCCTCGGCGCGCCGGTACGGGCGATCGCCGCTCTCGCGGCCGCCGAGAACCTGCCCGGCGGGGATGCGTTCCGGCCGGGTGACATCCTCCGCGCCGCCAACGGCAAGACGATCGAGGTCATCAACACCGACGCCGAGGGACGGCTCGTGCTCGCCGACGCCCTCTGGTACGTCCGCCGCGAGGGAGCGACCCACGTGCTCGACCTCGCCACACTCACGGGGGCGATGGAACTCGCGCTGGGCGACCTCTACGCCGGCGCCTTCGCAAACGACGAGCAGTGGCGCGACCTCATCGTCGAGGCCGGGCGCCGCAGCGGCGATCTCGTCTGGCCGCTGCCGCTGCATCCCCGTTACCGGCGCTACATCGACTCGGCATTCGCGGACATGAAGAACGGCTCGACGCTGCGACAGGGCTCCCCCGCTCTCGCCGCCGAGTTCCTGCACGAGTTCGCCGGCGACGGCCCCTGGTGCCACGTGGACATGGCGGGGCCGGCCTTCCTGGAGCGCAGCCGCGGCGACTACCTGCGGGTACCCGGCGGCACCGGCTACGGCGTCCGCCTCATCGCCGAGCTCGGCAGGCTCGTCGCTTGAATTTCGAGCTCAGCGACGAGCAGGAGCTGATCCGGCGCACGGTCCGCGAGTTCGCGGAGACTAAGGTCGCTCCCGTCGCCGAGGAGCTCGACCGCGAGTCGCGCTTCCCGTACGACCTCGTCGGCGAGCTCGGCGAGCTGGGCCTGATGGGCCTGCCCATCCCCGAGGAGTACGGCGGCGCGGGCGGCGACACCGTCTCGTACGCGATCGCGATCGAGGAGCTGACGCGGATCGACTCCTCCGTGGCGATCACCGTCGCGGCGCACACCTCGCTCGGGACGATGCCGATCCTCCTCTTCGGCAACGAGGAGCAGAAGCAGGAATGGCTGCCGCGGCTCGCCGCGGGGCAGGGTCTCGCGGCCTTCGGGCTGACGGAGCCCAACGCCGGCTCCGATGCCGGCGCGACGCGGACGAAGGCCGAGCTGCGCGACGGCAAATGGGTGATCGACGGCTCGAAGATCTTCATCACGAACGCCGGCACCGACATCAGCGCCTGCGTCACGATCACCGCCCGCACCGGCGAGGACGAGATCTCGAACCTGATCGTCCCGAACGGGACCGACGGCTACGAGATCTCCGGGCCGATGCACAAGCTCGGCTGGCACGCGTCCGACACGCGCGAGCTCTCCTTCCGGTCGTGCGCCGTCCCCGAGGGAAATCTCCTGGGCCCGCGCGGGCGCGGCTTCCGGCAGTTCATGGAAATCCTCGACGGCGGCCGCATCTCGGTCGCCTCGATGGGCGTCGGCCTCGCGCAGGGCGCCTACGACCTCGCCGCCGCCTATGCGAAGGAGCGGCAGCAGTTCGGACGGCCGATCGCGAGCTTCCAGGCGATCCAGTTCCAGCTCGCCGACATGGCGACGGAGATCGAGGCGGGGCGGCAGCTCGTCTACCGCGCGGCGTGGCTCAAGGACGCCGGCAAGCCGTTCGCGCTGGCGGCCGCGCAGGCGAAGCTCTTCACGGGGATCCTGTCGAACCGCGTCGTGAACGCGGCGCTCCAGATCCACGGTGGCTACGGGTTCATGGAGGAGTTCGCGATCGCGCGGCTCTACCGCGACCAGAAGATCCTCGAGATCGGGGAGGGCACGAACGAGGTGCAGCGCATGGTGATCGCGAAACAGCTCGGCTTCTAGCTCCGACTTCCTCGCATCGGAGGCACAATCGACGGCGTGATACCGGTCATCGTCGCCGTGGTCGCCGCGCTTCTGTTCGGTCAGGCGGCTGTCCGGCTGCGTCGCCGCGGGCGGGCCGACCTCGCCGGCTGGGATCGCGTCGCGCTGTTCGCCGCGGGGCTCGGCGTGACGGTCTTCGCCCTCGTCGGCCCGCTCGACGAGGTCGCCGACGAGAAGCTGCTCAGCGCGCACATGGCCCAGCACGTGCTGATCGGGGACCTCGGCCCGGCGCTCATGATCACCGCGCTGCGAGGGCCGTTGCTCGTCTTCTTCCTCCCCGCACCGATCCTCGCGCCGCTCGCCCGCAGCCCGCGTGTCCGCGGCGTCCTCGGAGCACTGCTACGGCCGCGCGTCGCGTTCGGCCTCTGGGCCGCGAACCTCGCGATCTGGCACATCCCCTACCTCTACGACCTCGCGGTGGAGCACGAATGGCTGCACGACTTCGAGCACGTGTGCTGGATGTTCACCGGGATCCTCGTCTGGACGCTCCTCGTCGATCCGGGCTCGCACCGCCGGCTCAGTATCGGCGGCCGGGTCGCGCTCGCAGCGGCCATGTTCGCCGCCGGCCAGATCCTCACCGACGTGCTCGTCTTCTCGTTCACACCGCTCTACCCGGCGTACCACGGCGCCTATGGGGTCTCGGCGGTCACCGACCAGCAACTGGCGGGGATCGTGATGATGGTCGAGCAGCTCCTCACGCTCGGGACCTGCGTCGCGCTGCTCCTGCGCCCGCGCTGGAGCCGCTCGCGCAGGGCTCGTCTCGCCGCCCCACCCGTCGCCGAAGGCGACGGGGAACTCCGGCCGGGGGGGGGGGGGGGGGGGGGGGGGGCGGGGCGGGCCCCCCCGGCCGGGGGGGCCCGCGGCGGGCCGGGCCGCGGGGACGACGACCGCGCGGCGGCC
>JAICLM010000271.1 GCA_025927435.1 Thermoleophilia bacterium
ATCGAAGACCTGGAGGACGCTCGTGGCGCGCTTGTGGACGACCTCCTCGTCGACCAGCTGCGGGTGCGCGTCGAGCCACTCGTCGAGGCGCGCGACATACTGCGGCCGGCAGTTCGCGTCGCCGATCGAGTTGAGTCGCAGCTCCCACTCGGTCACGCCGAGCCGCCGCAGGAGCTCGGAGTAGAACTGGATCACCTCGGCGTCGATCGCGGGATCATCCGAGCCGATCGCCTCGAGCGACAGCTGCCAGTGCTCGCGGTAACGGCCCCGACCCGGGCGCGAGTAGCGGTACATCGGCGCGATCGTGTAGGCCTTGACCGGCTGCGGCTCCTGGGCGAGGCCGTGCTCGACGTAGGCGCGCGCGATCGGCGCCGTCCCCTCGGGACGCAGCGTGAGGGAGCGGTCGCCGCGGTCTACGAACGAGTACATCTCCTTGTGCACGACGTCGGACGCCTCGCCGGACGTGCGCTCGAAGAGCGCGGTCTCCTCGAACCCGGGCGTGGAGACGCGCGACCAGCCGTACTGCGCGCACTGCTCCTCGATCGTGCGGGTCACGCGCCACCACAGGTGGTCGCGCGGCAGGACGTCGTGCGTCCCGCGCGGCGCCTGGAACTTGGTGCTCACGCCCCTGTGCGGAGCTCTGCCAGGAACGGGTTCCGCGCCAGCTCGACGCCGAGCGTCGTCTCGGGACCGTGGCCCGGGTGGACCACCGTCTCGGGCGGCAGCTTCTCGGCCAGCATGCGGACGGAGGCGAGCAGCGTGTCCCAATCGGCGCCGGGCAGGTCGACGCGTCCCACGGAGCCGGCAAAGAGGAGGTCGCCGCTGAACAACTCGCCCTCCGCGTGGAAGGCGACGTGCGCCGGCGAGTGGCCCGGCACAGCGAGGCACTCGAAGGAGATGCCCGCTACCTCGACCGTCTCGCCGCCGCTCACCAGGTGCTCGGGCGCGTGCGGCCGACCCGGTACGCCGACCGGCGCGAACTCCGGGTAGCGCTCGAGCCGCTCCCGCTCGCCCTCCGGCATCCAGACCTCCGCACCCGTCCCCTCGGCGAGGTCGGCGACGCCGCCGAGATGGTCGAAGTGCCCGTGCGTGACGAGGATCCCGGCACACGAGGTGCCGAGGCGCGCGAGCTCGAGGCGGAGGTCGGCTGCGTCCCCGCCGGGATCGATGACCGCGCATTCCGCCGCGCCGCGCTCGCTCCGGACGACGTAGCAGTTCGTCTGGAGCGGGCCGAGCTCGTACCTGTCGACCGCCAGCGGCATCGCGGCGAGTCTAGTGAACCTCTGGTTAGCCGCCAGGCAGGTGCGGGAAGGGGCCGTTCATGCGTCACTGGAGGCTCCCCGACGTAAAGACACCGAACGGTGCGCGCTCCCCTGTCGTGCTGCACTCGAAGGAGGGCTCCGCGCGGGCGGTGCTCATCGAGCTGCACCCGGGCGAGGCGCTCGGCCACCACCGCGTCAAGGAGTCCGCGCTCCTCCTCGTCCTCGACGGGAGGGTGCGCATCGAGGCCGGAGACGAGTCCGTCGATGCGGAGAGCCAGATGCTCTTCCACTTCGACCCGGACGAGGAGCATTCGGTCACGAGCGAGGCCGGCGCGCGGCTCTTGCTGCTGCTCGCGCCGTGGCCCGGCGAGGGGCACTACCGCGGCGACCGGCCCGAGCGGTCGGGCGTCAGCGCTTCTTAGCCGCCCGGCCCGCTGCCTGCGCGTCGGCGCGCCGCTGCCAACGGTTGTACGCGAACCGGTCGAGCACGTACTGGAACGGGATGAACAGCGCGGTGTAGACCACCGCGAGCAGGAGCGCGCTCGCGATGTTGTGGCCCCCGTTTCTCGAGCCCACGAGGTAGATGAAGACGAAGATGACGGCGCCGATGATCAGCGCGCGCTTGGCCGCCCGCTGCCACGACGGCGGCGGCGGAACTCGGATCGCGCGGCCCCCTCGCTGCTGCTGCGATGCCTTCGCCTTGGACTTCGGCCTGGCGCCGTCGCGCTTCTCGGGTGCTGCGACGAGATCCTCGGGCGGCTCCTCGAGCTCGTTACCCTCGGCGTCGACCCAGACGGTCTCGTACTGGTGCCGGCGCTCCTTCTGCATCCTGCGCCGCTGCTTCCTCGTCGGCATGGGGAGCTAGCGTAGCTCGCCCCCAACGACCACCCTGGCGACGACGCGGCCGCCGAGGTGATACGCGAGATAGCGCCAGTCGGGTGCGTCGAGCAGCGTGACGTCGGCCCGGTAACCCGGCGCGAGCCGGCCGATCCGGTCTGCACGTCCGAGCACGTGGGCGGCGTTGACCGTGCAGGCGGCGAGCGCCTCTCCCGGCGACAGGTGCAGCTGCGTCGCCGCGAGCGAGCAGACGAGTGGGAGGCTCTCGCAGAAGGCGCTGCCCGGATTGAAGTCGGTGGCGAGCGCCACCGCCGCTCCGCCGTCGACGAGCCCCCGGGCGGCCGGCATCGGCCGGTCGAGGAAGAGCGCGCTCGCGGGCAGGAGCACGCCGACGACGTCGCTCGCCGCGAGGCGGCGGATCCCCTCCTCGCCCGTCGCCTCGAGATGGTCCACCGAGCGGGCCCCGAGCTCGACGGCGAGCGGAATCGCTCCCGACTCCGTGAACTGGTCCCCGTGGAGCCGCAGTGCGAGCCCGGCGTCGCGGCACGCCTCG
>JAICLM010000118.1 GCA_025927435.1 Thermoleophilia bacterium
GGCATCGAGGGAGTGCGCAGACCCGGGCGTCCAGAACGACACGACGATCAACTCGTGGCACACGCTCCCGAATACGGGCCGTATCAACGCGACGAACCCGAGCACGCAGAACATGACGATAGACGACTCGGCGTGCAACCTCGCCTCGCTCAACCTGATGAAGTTCCGGCGGGAGGACGGCGAGCTCGACGTCGAGGCGTTCGAGCACGCGGTCGATGTCGTCTTCCTCGCCCAGGAGATTCTCGTCGGCTACTCGTCCTATCCGACGCCGGAGATCGGGCAGAACGCGAAGCGGTTCCGCCAGCTCGGGCTCGGCTACGCGAACCTCGGCGCGCTGCTCATGGCGCGCGGGCTGCCGTACGACTCCGACGAGGGTCGCGCGTACGCGGCGGCCATCACCGGACTCATGACCGGCCGCGCGTACCGCAAGTCGGCCGAGATCGCGGCGCGGATGGGGCCGTTCCAGGGCTATCAGACCAATCGGGCCCCGATGATCGGCGTGATCGCCAAGCACCGGGCGGCGGTCGGCAACATCGAGCACGCCGACTCCGTCCCGGCCGACCTGCTCGGCCACTGCCGCAAGGCCTGGGACGACGCGCTCGACCTCGGCGAGATCCACGGGTACCGGAACGCGCAGGCGACCGTCCTCGCGCCGACCGGGACGATCAGCTTCATGATGGATTGCGACACGACCGGCGTGGAGCCCGACTTCTCCCTCGTCAAGTCGAAGAAGCTCGTCGGCGGCGGCGAGATCACGATCGTGAACAAGACCGTGCCGATGGCGCTCGAGCGGCTGGGCTACGCGCCGCGCGAGACCGAGGAGATCGTCGCGTTCGTCGACGAGCGGAACGGCGTCGTCGGCGCTCCATACGTGAAGACCGAGCACTATCCGGTTTTCGACTGCGCGGTCGGCGAGCGGGCCATCCACTACCTCGGCCACGTCAAGATGATGGGCGCCGTCCAGCCCTTCATCTCCGGCGCGATCTCGAAGACGGTGAACATGCCGGAGGAGGCCACGATCGAGGACGTGATGGACCTGTACGTCGACGCGTGGAAGCTGGGCGTCAAGGCGATCGCGATCTACCGCGACAACTGCAAGGTCGCGCAGCCGCTCTCGAGTTCCGGCAAGGACGGCCAGACCGCCGTGGCAACACCGCCGATCCAGGTGCACGAGCGGAAGCGACTGCCGCTCGACCGCACCGAGGTCGGCCGGAAGTTCCAGGTCGGAGACCACGAGGGTTACATCCACGTCGGTCTCTACGACGACGGCAGCCCGGGCGACATCTTCGTCGACATCGCCAAGGACGGGACGACGATGGCCGGCCTGATGAACTCGCTCTGCCTCGCCGTCTCGATGGGGCTGCAGTACGGAGTGCCGCCGGAGGTCTACGTCTCGAAGCTCAGCCATATGCGGTTCGAGCCGAGCGGCCTGACGAACGACGCCGACATCCGCACAGCGAAGTCGATCGTCGACTACATCTTCCGCTGGTTCGGCAAGCGGTTCCTCACGCCGGAGCAGCAGGAGGAGGCGGGGATCCTTTCGCCCGAGGTGAAGGCGCGGATGGCGGAGCGCTACGCGAACGGCGAGACTGCTGCCCCGGCCGAGCCCGCCGAGACGCCGCCGCCGGGCCAGACCGCCCTTTTCAACTCATGGGAGGACGCCGTCGAGTGCGCCCGCTGCGGCGGGAGGATGATCCGCACCGGCAGCTGCTACACGTGCCGTGACTGCGGAACGAACACCGGCTGCTCCTAGTAGTAGTAGGAAGAGGTCAGGTCGAAGGGGCCCCGGATGGGGCCCCTTCGACTGAGCAAGGCCTGAGCTTCAATCCATCGGCGACGGAACCGCGAATCCGTTGCCATGCAACCGGAACGCTGCCAGGATGAGGGAATGCCCAGCTGCGTTGCATGCGGCCAGGACAACCCTGCAATCGCCCGCTTCTGCCTCGCCTGCGGAGCTCTGCTGGCCGCAGAGACGCCCCGCCGCGAGGAGCGGAGGATCGTCAGCGTCGTCTTCGTCGACCTCGTCGGCTTCACCTCGCGTTCCGAGCAGCTCGACCCCGAGGACGTGCGCGCGATTCTCACGCCGTACCACGGGACGGTGCGCGACGAGCTCGAGTCCTTCGGCGGCGTCGTGGAGAAGTTCGTCGGCGATGCGGTCATGGCGGTCTTCGGGGCGCCGACGGCGCACGGGGACGACCCCGAGCGGGCTGTGCGCGCGGCACTGGCCGTCCGAGAGGCGGTGGCGACGCTCAACACCGAGCAGCCCGGGCTCGAGCTACAGATCCGGGGCGCCGTGAACACGGGCGAGGCGGTCGTCACGCTCTCGGCTCGGCCGGCGCTGGGGGAGGCCATGGTCGCGGGCGACGTCGTCAACACCGCGTCGCGACTGCAGCAACACGCGCCCGTCGGCGAGATCGTCGTCGGTGAGGAGACTTACCGTGCAACGCGCGCCGCGATCGAGTACGCGCCGCTCGAGGCGGTGACGGTGAAAGGGAAGACCGAGCCGCTCCAGGCATGGCGCGCCGTTGCGGCGTCCTCCCCGACGGGCGAGCGACACCTGTCCAGCACCCCTTTCGTCGGCCGGACGAGGGAGGTCAGCCTTCTCGACGCGACATGGGAGCGCGTCGAGCGCGAGCGGCGGCCGCACCTGATCACGGTGCTGGGGCCCCCCGGCGTCGGCAAGTCGCGACTCACCGCCGAGTTCATGCAGCGCATCTCGGCCCGAGGAGGCCACATCGTCCGGGGTCGCTGCCTGCCGTACCGCGAGCGCAGCGCGTACGGCCCGTTCGCGGCGCAGGTGAAGGAGCTCGCCGGCATCTACGACAGCGATGACCTCGCCGTCGCGACGGAGAAGCTCCGCAGGCTCGTGGAGCGGCTCGTCGGCGCCGAAGAGGCCGAGGCCGTCGCCGGCCACATCGCGATCCTGCTCGGCTTCGAGACGAAGGCGACGACGCCCGATCGCGACACCCTGTTCCAGTCGGTCCGGATCTTCATCGAAGCGGGCGCACGGGACGAGGCTACGGCCTTCGTCTTCGAGGACATCCACTGGGCCGACCCCGCGCTCCTCGACTTGATCGAGCTCCTCGCCGTGCGCCTGCACGACCTCCCCGTTCTGCTCCTGACGCTCGCCCGGCCGGAGTTGCTCGACGCGCGGCCAGGGTGGGGCGGCGGAATGCTCGCCTACAACGCCCTTCCCCTCGAGCCCCTGGGCGGCGCCGACGCTGCCGAGCTCGCGCTCCATCTCCTCGGCGCCGACACGAAGGCGGCCAAGGTGGCGAAGGCCGGCGAGGGCAACCCGCTCTTCATCGAGCAGCTCGCCGCAGTCCTTCAGGAGGGCGGCGAGGAGGCGGAGAGCCTCCCCACGACGATCCGCGGCCTCGTCGCCGCCCGCCTCGACGCCTTGCCGGTAGAGGAGCGGGAGGTCATCCTCGACGCCTCGATCGCCGGTCGGATCTTCTGGAGGGGCGCCATCGAGCGCATCGCGCACGATCCCGACTGCCTCGGCGCGGCCCTTGCGGCGCTCGAGCGGCGGGACCTGATCCGCCGGGACGCCGTGTCGCGGATCGAGGGCGACGAGCAATGGTCGTTCAAGCACGTCCTCATCCGTGACGTCGCGTACGACCTTCAGCCACGCGCCCGCCGGCGTGAGGGCCACCGCCACATCGCGGAGTTCATCGAGGAGTCGACGCCCGAGGTCGGCGAGGCCGGTGCGGCGCTCGCCCGCCACTGGCGTGGCGCTGGTGAGCTCGAGCATGCGGTCCGACACTTCGTCGCGGCGGCGGAGGAGGCGGAACGCGGCTGGGCGAAGCAGTACGCCGTGACGCTGTACAAGGAGGCGCTCGAGATGACTCCGGCGGACGACGTCGACCGGGTGCGCTTCCTACGCAAGCGACTCGCCGTCGCGCAACAGGCGTTCTTCCACCTGGACGACGTGCGCGTGCTCGGGCTGGGCAGCGAGTCGAGTTGAGCTAGCTATTCGGGCGGGAAGTCCGCGGGCGTCACGTCGCCGGCGATCTCCTGGAGCAGGGCGAGCTTGTGCCGACCGAGCCGTGAGGAGTGCTCGCGGACCATCTCCTCGTTGGGCGCCTCGTAGACGCAGTACGTCTGCACGAGCCCTTCGTCGTCGACGACGACGTGGCTGTGCTCCCACGTGATCTCCGGAAACTCTCCCTCGACGAGCTCGCGCGAGCGGCGGCCGATCGGGGGCATTTGCGACTCGTCGACCTCGAACTGGCGCAGGATCAGGTAGCGCGGCATGCCCGCGAGTCTAGCGTCAGGCGCCGGCACGCAAAAGGACACGGAGCTTGCCGCGATAGAGCATCATATCGCGATGCTTCCAGTCGGCGTGCGTCTGATGCGCCCACGGCTTGTACCGCTCCCTGTGGTACGGGCTCGAAAGGCTCTCGCTGTGCCCGATCACGTTGCGGATCCGGATGTGGAAGCGCTCGACGAGCCAGGCGCTGAGCGCGAGCGACGAGCGCATCTGCGCCCGGTCGCGTAGAACCTCGGCATCGGACGTGCCGACGTGCTCGATCCCGATGGCAACGTAGTTCAGCCCGACGGTGTGGCGGCACATGATGTCCGTACGCACGAGCTGGTAGATCCGCCCGTTCCGGTCGACGATGAAGTGCGCGCACGTGCCGGGGAGCTCGCCGAGCTCCGGGTCGGGCGTGTTCGCCGCGAACGTGTTCCACGCCGAGGAGAAGCTGTTGTTGCCGGTGTAATGCTCGACGATCACCCTGGGATGAAGCCGCCACGAGTGGATGCCGTAGTGCTTCTTGGCGTAGGCGGCCATCTCGGCCTTCCGCGTGGGGCCGTACGGGATCGGCTTGGGGACGATGTGTGGTCTCGAAGCGACCGCCAGCGAGATCGTGAGGGCGAGGGCGGCGAACATGGCTCAGCAGGCTAGCGCGCCTGTCCGCCGGTGACGTGCGCGCCTCCTGGCGCGTGCGGTGCGCGGCTGATCCGATGTACGCGATGCGAACCGGATCGTTCCGCCTCCTCACCGGCGCAGCCCTGACGGCCGTCTTGCTCTCGGCAGCCGCATGCGGCGGCGGGGGAAGCGACACGACGACAAGCACAGCGGCCGGCGGAACGTCGGCGGAGCAATGGGCAAACGGCGTCTGCGCGTCCTTCACCACGTGGAAGAAGTCTCTGCAGAGCATTCAGGCAAGCGCCATGTCTCAGCCCTCCGGGGCAGCGCTTCAAAAGGCTTTCCAGCAGGTCGAGAGCGCGACGCAGACGCTGGCACAGTCGCTCAAGAAGCTCGGCAAGCCCGAGACCCCCCAGGGCCAAGCTGCGAAGAAGAATCTGGACGCACTGGCGAACGCGCTCCAGACCGGCATGAGCCAGCTCAGGACCACACTGGACAACGCGCCGCCGGGTGCCGCCGGCACGCTTTCTCAGGTCACGGCGATCACCACGACTCTTACGAACATGGCAAACAAGCTCAAGCTCGCCGGCGGCAACCTGAAGAACTTCGCTCCGAGCGATGAGCTCGAGCAAGCCTTCCGGCAGGCCGGCGCTTGCAAGCCGTACGTCCGCTCCTAGCGAAGCCGGTAGATCCGCTCACCGACTGACTCGGCCCGAAAGTGCTCGAGGAACTCCTTCGAGTACGGCCGCCCCGGCTCGGCGAGCAGCATCTCGCCGCCGAGGAGCGGAAGGAGCTCGGCGAGCTGCTCCGCGTTGCGGGCCTCGTACAGCAGATCGGCACCGAGGACGAGATCCCACGGCGCGGCGCGGAGCAGAGGCTCCGGTTCGCTCCAGCGGACGCGCGCGACCCGTAGGAAGACGCCGTTGAGCTCCGCGTTCCGCCGCAGCAGCTCGATCGCCTCGTCGGCCCAGTCCGTCGCGAGGACGTCGGCCCCGCGGAGCGCTGCGGTGAGCGCCGGAAGCCCGAGGCCGCAACCGAGCTCGAGTACACGCAACCCGCGCAACTCACGCCCGGCGACATGGCGCGCGAGCGCGAGGCCGCTGGGCCAGAGCTCCGCCCAGTACGGCAGGAACTCCTCCTCGCCGAACGCCGTCTCGTCGATCAGCTCGTCCGCGCTCGGCGGACGAAGGATCCGCAGGCGCAGCTCGGCTCGAAGCTCGACTTCCTCCTCGACGAGGTTCAGAGGGCGGCGAAGAGGTCGACCGGATTGCCGTCGGGGTCTCGGAGCTGGGCGTAGCGCTGGCCCCAGAACGCGTCCCAGGGCTCCTTCTCGCCCTCGAAGCCGGCTTTGACGATCTGTTCGTACAACCCGTCCACCTCGGCCGGGCTGCCGCACGCGAAGGCGAGCGCGACCTGGTTCCCCCTGGCCCTGGTCCAGTCGGGATTGAAGCTGCGGATGACGTCCTCGGTGTCGAGCATCAGGCGGAGGCCGTTCGCCAGCGTCGCCTCGACGTGGTCGTCACCCTCCGGAAACTCGACCCCGAGCAGGCCGTAAAAGGCCCGGGTGCGGATGAGGTCGGAGCAGACGATCCCGATCGCGTCGAGCTGGGGCGGCATAGCCCGGACGCTAACCGTTGGCGCCGACGACGTGCGCCGGAGGCGGCCGGGATCGAGCGGGCTCGCTAGTCCGTGCCCTCGCCGTTCCGCGACGCGAGCACCGAGTCGGCCAGCCC
>JAICLM010000177.1 GCA_025927435.1 Thermoleophilia bacterium
CGAGTCGCTTCGACGAGGGCTATGGCGTCCGTAGCGAAACGCTCGCCCGACTCGCTGACGAGGGCTGCGGGCTCGTCCTCACCGTCGACTGCGGGATCACCGCCGCCGCCGAGGTGGCCGAGGCGAGGGAACGGGGCCTCGACGTCGTCGTCACGGACCATCACCGGCCCGGCGAGACCCTGCCCGACTGTCCCGTAGTCGCCACGCGGCCGTCGCAATACCCGTTTCCCGAGCTCTGCGGGACAGGCGTCGTCTACAAGCTGGGCCAGGCGCTCTTCGGCGTGGACTCCGAGATCCCGCGACGTCACCTCGACCTCGTCGCGCTGGCGACGATCGCCGACGTCGTCCCACTCGTCGACGAGAACCGGACGCTCGCCATCGCGGGCCTGCGCGCTCTCGCGCGCACGGCCAAGCCCGGGCTACGCGCGCTCATGCAGAGCGCCGGCGTCGACCCGGCCGCAGTCGATTCCGGGTCCGTCGGCTTCCGACTCGCCCCCCGCCTGAACGCGGCCGGTCGCCTCGGGCACCCCCGCGAGGCTCTCGAGCTCCTCCTCACCGACGACGAGGCGGAGGCGCGCCGGCTCGCCGCCTCGCTCGAGGAGCTGAACCGTGAGCGCCAGGCCGTCGAGGGCCGGATTCTCCGCGAGGCCGTGGCCCAGGTCGAGGCGTGGCCGCCGGAGCAGCGCGCCCGCCGCGCCTACGCGGTTGCCGGGGCCGACTGGCACGAGGGCGTGATCGGCATCGTCGCCTCGCGGCTCGTCGAGCGCTACCACCGCCCCGTCGTGCTCATCGCGGGCACGGAAGGCGACTGGAAAGGCTCCGGCCGCTCGATACCCACCTTCGACCTGCACGGCGCGCTGGGGGCGTGCTCCGACCTGCTCGGCCGCTGGGGCGGTCACCGCGCCGCTGCGGGCCTGTCGATCGCGGAGGAGAACGTCGAAGCCTTCGCCGTCGCGTTCGCGGAGCAGGCCGCCACCGTGCTGGGAGAGGAAGACCTCGAACCCGTGACCTCGATCGACGCCGTCGTCGCGCGCGGGGCGGACCTGTCGCTCGACCTCTGCGCGGAGCTCCAAAAGCTCGCGCCGTTCGGGCTCGGGAATCCGGCGCCGATCCTGCTCGCCGCGGACTGCGGGCTCGCCGAGCTCGCGACCGTTGGCGACGGTAAGCACCTTCGCTTCCGCGTCCGGCGCCAGGGGCGGGACGCAGGCAGCGCGATCGCGTTCGGCCAGGGCTCGAGGCTGGAAGTGCTCCGGCCCGACGCCCCCTACGACGTTGCGTTTCGGCTCGAGGAGAACCACTGGAACGGGACGGTCGCCCCGCAACTCGTCGTCCGGCGGATCTTCGCCGGCGCTCCGCGCTACCGCGAGCTACGCGCCTGGCTCGCAGCCGAGTGGCAGAAGCCCGAAGCTGCGCGCGAGGCCGAGGCGAGGGCGATCTTCGCCGAGCTCGGCGTCGTCGAGGGCGGCCCTCGGCGCGAGCTGCTCGAGTCGCGGCGCTTCCGCGAGCTGCTCGCTGCGGAAGTGCCACTCGCGGCCGCCGCGTGAGCCGACCCGAGCGGGCCGGCCGCGCGCTCGACGCCGCCTTCGACTAGCGGGGATTCAGCGAGAGCGCGAGCGCGCGTGCGAGGCGGAGGACGCTTCGGCGCCTCCAGTAGCGGCGAAAACCAGGCATGGAACGCGTCACTTCGATCACTTAACGGCCGTTCCTCCCGCACAGGTTCGCTCCGAAACCCGGGAGTACACTGAGACGATGACGACCCTGGAAGCAGGCGAAAGGCACGAGGAGCTGCTCGAAGGGCTGCTCGCCGAGCTTGCCGCGCAGCGCACGGACGTCGACGTCGAGCTCGTTGCGCGCGCGTTCCGGTTCGCTGCCGCCGCGCACGAGGGACAGCAGCGCCGCTCGGGTGAGCCGTTCATCACTCATCCCGTCGGGGTTGCCTCGATCTGCGCGGGCCTGCGTCTCGACGAGCAGACCATCGCGGCCGCGCTGCTCCACGACGTCGTGGAGGACACGGGCGTCGAGCTCGACACCCTGCGCGAGGAGTTCGGCGCCGAGATCGCCGCGCTCGTCGACGGCGTCACGAAGCTGACCCGCGTCCAGTTCCAGACCCGCGAGCAGGCGGAGGCGGAGAACTACCGGAAGATGGTCGTCGCGATGGCCGAGGACGTCCGCGTCATCCTCGTCAAGCTCGCCGACCGCCTCCACAACCTCCGCACGATCGAGTATCTCGGCAAGCAGAAGCAGATCCAGAAGTCGCGGGAGGCGCTCGAGGTCTACGCGCCGCTCGCGCACCGGCTCGGCATCCACGCGCTGAAGTGGGAGCTCGAGGACCTCGCCTTCCAGACGCTCCACCCGCGCAAGTACGCGGAGATCAAGACCATGGTCGCCGAGCGCCGCGCCGACCGTGAAGGACAGGTCGCCGAGGCGGCCGACGTGCTCCGGCGCGAGCTCGAGAAGGTCGACATCCCGGTCGACATCTCCGGCCGCGCGAAGCACTTCTACTCGATCTACGACAAGATGGCCCGCAAGGGCCGCGAGTTCAACGAGATCTACGACCTCACCGCCATGCGCGTGATCGTCGAGCGCGAGGGCGAGGAGGGAACGCGCGACTGCTACGGCGCGCTCGGCCTCATCCACTCCCTCTGGAAGCCGATGCCCGGCCGCTTCAAGGACTACGTCGCAATGCCGAAGTTCAACGGCTACCGCTCGCTCCACACGACCGTTATCGGCCCGGAGGGGCGCCCGCTCGAGATCCAGGTTCGCACCCGCGAGATGCACGAGACCGCCGAGCTCGGAGTCGCCGCGCACTGGGCCTACGTGCGGGACGGGCGGCGCTCGAAGCACGCCGCCGAGGAGTGGAACGCCTGGGTGCGGCAGCTCATGGACATCAACGCCGACGAAACCGACGCGCGCGAGTTCGTGAAGAGCTTCCGCACCGACCTCTTCGACGAGGAAGTCTTCGTCTTCACGCCGAAGGACGAGGTGAAGACGCTGCCCGCCGGCGCCACCCCGATCGACTTCGCCTACGCCGTCCACACGGATGTCGGCCACCGCACGGTCGGCGCGAAGGTGAACGGGCGGATCGTCCCGCTCCACTACCGGCTCCGCAGCGGCGACCGGGTCGAGATTCTCACCGGCAAGTCGGCCGCGCGCGGCCCGTCCCGCGACTGGCTCTCGCTCGTCGCGTCGTCGCGCGCCCGCAACAAGATCCGCCAGTTCTTCTCCCGCGAGCAGAAGGAGGACCTCGAGGCGAAGGGCCGCGAGGCGCTCGAGAACTCGCTCAAGGCCCAGAACCTCCCGTACAAGAAGCTCGCCGGCTCGGCCGTGCTCGCCGGCGTGATCCGCGAGTCCGGCTACAAGAAGGCCGAGGACTTCTACATCGCGCTCGGCTCCGGGAAGCTGACCGCCGCGAAGATCGTCGACAAGGTCCTCCAACAGCTCAAGGTCGGCGAGGTCGCCGAGGAGCAGGTCCCGGTCAAGAAGCCGCGCGCGCGGGAGGCGGCCGGCAGCGACAGCTACGGGATCAACGTGATCGGCGTCGAGGACGTCCTCGTCCGGCTCGCGAAGTGCTGCACGCCGGTCCCCGGCGACGACATCGTCGGATACATCTCCCTCGGCAAGGGAATCACGATCCACCGCGGCGACTGTCCGAACGTGCGCGCGCTCCGCCGCAACCCCGAGCGGTTCACGCCGGTCGAGTGGGAGGGAGGCGGCAGCCAGAGCTTCCGTGTGCAGATCGCCGTCGACTCCTGGGACCGCCCGCGCCTGCTCGAGGACGTCGCGCGGACGTTCGCCGAGCACGGCTCGAACATCGTCTCCTACGGCGGCACCGTCGAGGACCAGATGGCCCGCAACTGGTACGTCGCCGAGGTGGGGGACGTCAAGGCGCTCCGCGGCCTCCTCAGCTCGCTGCGCAACATCGACGGCGTCTTCGACGCCCGGCGTGTGACGCCTTCGTAGCTTCCCTCGTTCGAGGGATTCAGGCGCGCCGACCCAGGGTTACCCCGTTCGAGGGAGAGCCCGCTGTCGGGGCGGCGCGTGTCGCTCGAACGAGGGACGAGATCGTCAGCTTTGCCACAGCTCGCCGCCGGTGTCCCAGCCGACGAGGCAGAGGTCGGCGATCCCGGCGGCGATCCGCTCGAGCTCGGCCGGCTCGACGGTGCCGTCCGCGGCCAGCTCCGCGATCCGCTCGCCCCGCCAGCTGACCGGGACGCCGACGCGGCGCTCGAGGTCGGGCGTACCCGCCTCCGGCCCGAGCACGAGCTCGTGTCCCTCGACGAAGAAGATCCCGGCCCAGACGCAGTCGTCCCGTTCCGCGAGCTTCGCGACCTCCTGTCGCAGCAGATCGTCCGCGTCAACCGACATCGAACGGGGCCCGGTACGCGTCGGGGATCGGGATCGGCCGGCGTTTGTCGAGGTCGATGAACACGAGCGTCTGCTGGGCGGTCACGAGCGGCGTCCCCTCCGGCACCTTGAAGGCGGCGAACTCGTAGGTCATGCTCGTCCGCCCGATGCGCGAGACCCGGATGTGGATCTCCAGCTCGTCGTCGAAGCGTGCGGGCGCCAGGTACTCCACCTCGTTCGCTCGCATCACGAACTCGCCGCCGGCCTCGTGGAAGAGGACGCCGAGCGAGCGGAGATACTCGACGCGGGCGAGGTCGAAGTACGGGTTGTAGCGGCCGTAGTAGACGATTCCCTGTGCGTCGGTGTCGGAGAACCCGACTCGCGTCCGGGTCGAGAAGGGGTACTCGCCGCTCACGCGCGGATCACCTCGAGCAC
>JAICLM010000261.1 GCA_025927435.1 Thermoleophilia bacterium
GAGGTCGGACAGCTCCTCGATCTGTGCGAAGTGGAAGTCGTGCGGGAGCCCCGTCAGCGCGGCGACGCCGTTCACCGTCGCGTTGAAGACCAGCTTCGACCACTGCGCAGGCCGCAGGTCGGGGAAGGCCTCGGCTTTCAGCCCGCCCGCCTCGATCAGCTCGGCGACCCGGCGCGCGTCAGCCTCCGTAGTGCCGCGATAGGGGCCGATCCAGGTGGCCGTGTCGAGGACGTACTCGACGTGGGCGTCCCCGTGGCGCGTACCGCTCATGAACGTGACGGCGGAGAGAAGCGGCCAGTCGCCGTGCGCCGCGACGATCTCCTCCGCGCCGAGCCCGTTCTGGATCGTCATCACGGTCGCTCCCGCCAGCGTCCCCTCGAGCCGCGCGGCGAGGGGATCGAGATCGGTGCTCTTGCACGCGAGGACGGCCAGCTCGGCGTGGGCGGGCAGCGACGACGGCTCGGCGGTCGCGCCGAGGCGCGCCGTGAAGTCGCCGCGACCCGAGACGCGGAGCCCCTGTTCGCGCAAGGCGGCGGCGTGCTCTTCCCGCCGCGTCAGCACCGTCACGTCCGCGATCTGCGCGAGGTGCGCCGCGAGCAGTGAGCCGATCGACCCCGCCCCCGCTACGACAACCGACGTCACGCCTCGACCGCGACCGCCCCGGTCTCGCGCTGGATCACCGGGACGACGTGCTCGGCGAAGAGCTCCTGCGCCTTGATCGCCTTCCAGTGCTCGGCACCGCCCGGGTTCGTCGTGATCGCGATCTCGGTCAGCCCCTCGCAGACCTCGATCGTCTCCCGGATCCGCTGGATCACGTCCTCCGGGGTGCCGACCCAGACGATGTCGCCCGCGATCATCTCGTCGTACGGCGTCGCGGCGAGCTTCTCCATGATCCCGGACGCGTAGAAGCCGTAACCGGCCGCATTGAGGGCGTCGACCGGAGGGACGGGGTGGTCGGTGAGCGGCGACGCGTTGCCCTCGAGGAAGCCACGCATGTGCCGCTCCGCCTCGCGCCGCGCGAGGTCTGCGTCGTCGTCGATGTAGCAGGCGTGGATCCAGATGATGTCCGGCGTCGTCCCGTACTCCGCGCACTTCGAGCGGTAGAGGTCGAGCTGCTCCTTGAGCGCGGCATACGGAAGAAGCGGAGGCACCGCGACCGACCAGCCGTGCTCCGCCGCGAGGTCGTACGTACGGTCGGACGTGCCGCCGAGCACGACGCGGAACTTGTGCCCGCTGAACGGGATGACCTGGCTGTCGCTCACGTTCCAGTACTCGCCCTCGTGGCTGACGACGTCGGAGTGGAGCGCCTCGACGAAGAGGTCGAGCGCCTCCTCGTAGCGCGGACGTGAGGTCTCGTCGAGCGGCATCCCCGCGGGCAGCGGGATCCAGCCGTGCCCGCGGCCGACGCCGAACTCGTAGCGGCCGCCGGTGAGCAGCGAGAACTCGTGGATCTGGGCGGCCAGGACGAGCGGGTTGTGGTACGGGAGGATGTGGAGCATCGTCCGGAAGTTGATCCGGCGCGTGCGGGCCGCGGCCAGCCCGAACAGCCCGAAGACGTTGGCGGAGGCGGAGAACTTCGGGAAGAAGAGGTGCTCGACCGCCGCGAAGCAGTCGTAGCCGAGCCGGTCCGCGTTCTCGATCTGCTCGAGCACCTCGCCGTAGAGCCGGTCGTACGACTTCCCGGGCCAGCTCTGAACCTCGGTGTAGATGCTGAACCTCATGTCGTGGCCCTCGCTTTCTCGAGGTCGGCCACGGGGCGCCGCCGCCGTGGCAGGGAGAACTCGCGGCCGCCGGTGATGCCCTCCGGTCGGAGGATGAGCACGACCACCATCAGGACGCCGAGCACGATCTCTGCCGTCCCCGACGGGACTGTCAGGTTCCAGCCGAATACGTCGACGCCGTTGGTCGCAGCCTGGAAGAAGGAGTAGATGCCGTTCAGGGCGATTGCACCTACGACCGCCCCGAGCAGACTGCCCGCTCCCCCGACGACGACCATCGCAAGCGTGATGAACGTGAGATCGAGATGCAGGCCGCCTGCCTGCAGCGGCTGCAAGTGGACGTAGATACCGCCGGCAAACCCGGCGAGGGCACCGGACAGCGAAAAGGCGAGCAGCCGCTGCCGGTAGATCGAGATCCCCGTCGCCGCGGCCGCCGCCGGATCTTCGCGCGTGGCCCGGAGCATCCGCCCGAAGCGGGTGCGCTGGTACGCGTACGCGAGCACGACGCAGATGAGGGCGCCGATCGTCGCCTGCCAGATCCCCGTCGTCGAGGGAACGGAGGAAAAGGCGTTCAGCCCGGGCCCGATTCGCTGTTCGTACGTGAGCATGTTGTTCGTGATCTCGAGCACCGCGAAGGTCGCTATCCCGGCGGCGAGGCCGGAGAGCCGCATCAACGGCAGGGCGACGACGAATGCGAAGGCGCCGCCTAGCGCGGCCGCGAGTGCCAGCGATGCGATGTTCCCCACGTTGGTCGTCACCAGGAAGTGAGCGAGGCCCGGCATGACGACCCGCTTCTGATCCTCCGGCACGGTCAGGACTCCGGCCGTCCAGGCGCCGAGCGCGACGAAGCTGATGTGGCCGAACGAGAGGACGCCGGAGTTGCCCATGAAGAGGTAGAGAGCCACCACGATCGACACCTTGACGAGCGTGTCGAGGAAGTACGCCTGGAGGTAGCTCGAGACCGCGAGGCCGAGTAGCGCCGTACCGAGGATGAGCAGGGCGGGAACGAGGAGCTCGGGTGCCCTGCGAACCACGTTCATACGCGCTCCACCGCGGAGCCGCCGCGGGTGAAGAGACCGTCGGGACGGACGAGCAGGACGATGATCA
>JAICLM010000007.1 GCA_025927435.1 Thermoleophilia bacterium
CCGGCCGCGCCGGCGGCTCCGCGCAGGCCCTTGACGGCGAATCCGACCTTCCTGATCTCGCCCTTGTGACACCTCACGGTCCGACCAACCTGCCGCACCACGCCGGTCTTCTTCGAGATACAGAACGGACCGGCCAGCGATCCACGCGCGTGGCGGGATGCCTGACTCGCGGATGCGATACCGACGATGACAAGCAGAGTGACTACACCCGCAAACAGCGGGATCAAGCGTCCCTTCTTCAAGGGATCACCTCCAACGTTGAGCGCCTAGCCGGCGCGGAGCGACGACTCGCCCACGAGCGAGCCACTGCCCCGACGGCCTTCAGCCGCAGTTAGCTATCGACCGGGTGCAGATCGGCATGCTGGGTGGGAAACCGGGATGAATCTCGGTATGAAACCGGTATGAATTGCGGGCGGGATGCGAATCGGCCAAGAGCTCCCTGCCAGGCGGGCCCTGACTGAAGGCTTCTACAGGACGAGCTCGGCAAGGGTCTGCAGCGCCTCGGGCTGCACGGTGCCGAGCACGAGCGTCGTGACCGGCGTCTCGCGCCAGGCCTCGAGCCGCTCCGCGATTCGCGCCCTGGGGCCGACGAGCGCGACCGCGTCGACGAGCTCGTCCGGGACTGCGGCAATGGCCTCCCGCTGCTTGCCGCCGAGGTAGAGATCCTGGATCCGCTCGGCCTCCTCCTCCCAGCCGTAGCGCCGGACGAGCGAGTTGTAGAAGTTCCGGCCCTTCGCGCCCATGCCGCCGACGTAGAGGGCGACGTGCGGACGGAGCGCATCGAGCAGCACCGGCACGTCGTCGCCGACGAGGACGCTGGCCGTGGCCGCGATCTCGAAGCCGGGCGGCGCGGCGGTGAGGCTCGGCCCGAACGCGTCGGTGAACCGCTCGGGGGCGACGAAGATCGGGAGCCAACCGTCCGCGATTTCCGCGGCGAGCGCGACGTTCTTGGGCCCGAGCGCCGCGAGGAAGATCGGGATCTCGGCACGCAGTGGGCGCAACATCAGCTTCAGCGGCTTGCCGAGGCCGGTCGCGCCCGGGCCGTCCCACGGGATCCGGTAGTGCTCGCCGTCGTGCGCCACGACCTCGCGCCGCAGCGCCGCGCGGACGATCTCGACGTACTCGCGCGTCTTGCCGAGCGGCTTGCCCCACGGCTGGCCGTGCCAGCCCTCGACCACCTGCGGGCCCGACGTGCCGAGCCCGAGCAGGAAGCGGCCGCCGGACAGGAGGTCCAGCGTCGCCGCGGTCATCGCCGTGTTCCCCGGTGTGCGGCCGGGGATCTGCATGATCGCGGAGCCGAGCTTGATTCGTTCCGTCCGCGCTGCCAGCCAGCCGAGCACGCTGACGGCATCCGTCCCCCAGGCCTCCGCGACCCAGACCGAGTCGAAGCCGAGCCGCTCCGCCTCCTGCACGAGCGGGAACAGGTCGGCGGGGTTCGTGCCGGGCGGCGCGTAGCCGAGGCTGAGACCCAGCTTCACGCCGCCGATCCTACGATGCGTCCGTGAGCGAGTGGGAGTGGGATCCGGATACCTATCTCGCGGAGATGGCCGCCGAGGTGCCCGGCTACGAGGAGCTGCAGGAGGCGGTGGTCGCCGCGACCGCGGGCGTCCGCGCCGTCCGCGTGCTCGAGCTCGGCACCGGGAGCGGTGAGACCGCGCTCCGTGTGCGCGCGCGGCATCCCGGGGTTGTCTGGGTCGGCATCGACGCGAGCGAAGCGATGCTCGCGCGGGCGCGCGAGCGGCTCCCGGACGCCGACCTGCGGCTGCAGCGGCTGGAGGACGAGCTCCCGGATGGGCCGTTCGACCTCGTAGTCTCGGCTCTCGCCGTCCACCATCTCGACGGCGCCGGGAAGCGCGATCTGTTCGCCCGCGTCGCGCGAGAGCTGCGGCCGGGCGGTCTCTTCGTCCTCGGCGACGTCGTCGTTCCGGCCGACGGAACGGAGGGACCGATTCACATCGACTGGGAGATGGACGTACCCGACAGCGCGGCGGATCAGCTCGCCTGGCTCCGCCAGGTGGGATTCGAAGCGGAGGTCTCCAGCGTCGGCATCGACCTCGCGGTGTTCCGCGCTAGGCTCAACGGCCGGTGACGCACCCCGAGCTACAGGCCGAACAGGCCTACGTCGATCGCGCCTACGAGCAGCTCGACCGGATGCGCTCCACGGTCGCGCGCACGCAGGAGGCGATGGCCACCGAGTGGGCCGCGCTGAACATGGAGGCGTGGGTCAAGCGGCGCATGCGCACCTTCGAGGACGCCGAGCGCGGGCTCGTCTTCGGTCGCCTCACGCTGGACGGCACACCCCGACCGCTCTACGTCGGCCGCCGCTGGGTGCACGACGACGAGCACGAGTCGCTCGTCGTCAACTGGCAGGCGCCTGCTGCCCGGCCGTTCTACACGGCGACGCCGCAGACGCCGCACGGTGTCCAGCAGCGGCGGCGCTTCCGCGCCGAGGGCCGACGGCTGACCGACATCTCCGACGAGGCGCTCGACGGCAGCGCCGTCGAGGGCGCGAGCGTCTCGGACTTCCTGCTCGAGGAGCTCGAGCGCCGCCGCGACGTCCGGATGCGCGACATCGTCGCCACCATCCAGTCGGATCAGTACAGGCTCATCACGGCCGAGCCCGAGGGCGCGCTCGTCGTGCAGGGCGGGCCCGGCACCGGCAAGACCGCGGTCGGCCTTCATCGGGCCTCGTGGCTTCTCTACACGCATCGCGAGCGGCTGCGGCGGGTGCTCGTCGTCGGACCGAACCCGACCTTCATGGACTACGTCTCTCACGTTCTCCCGACGCTCGGGGAGGAGGCGGTCGAGCAGCGGGCCGTGACAGAGCTGCTCGACGGGATCGAGGTCGGCCGCGACGAGGAGCCGGACGTGGCGCGCCTCAAGGGGGATCCGCGGCTGCGGGAGGTCGTGGCCCGCGCGGTCGAGATCGCGGTCGTGCCGGCTCCGGAGGAGCTCTATGCGCGGATCGACGGCATCTACGTCCGCGTGCGGGAGCGCGACGTCGCCGCGCTGCTCGAGGAGACGCTGGAGGCCGGAGATCCGCTCGGGCTCGCGCGCGAGCGGTTCCGGATGGCTGTGCTGCGCCGCTTCTACGAGCGCTACGGCGAGCTGCTCGGCCCGCGCGCGCTGCGCACCTTCGACGAGCTCGAGCGGTCGTTGCGGCGCGGCGGCTTCCTCACGCGCTGGCTCGACCGCGTCCTGCCGCTCCCGCAGCCCGAGAAGCTCGTCGCGCGGCTCCTCACCTCGCCGGCCGCGCTCGAGGCGGCCTCGGACGCCGTGCTGGAGGGCGAGGAGCGGAAGCTCCTGCTCCGCGACCGTCCGCGCCGCATGGCCGACCTGCGCTGGAGCGACCAGGACGTCCCGCTGCTGGACGAGGCCCGGACGCTGCTCGACGGCGCGCCTCGCTCCTACGGCCACGTGATCGTCGACGAGGCGCAGGATCTCTCGCCGATGCAGCTGCTCGCGATCTCGCGCCGGGCTGTCGACGGCTCGCTCACGATCCTCGGCGACGTCGCGCAGGCGACCGGCCCTGTCGTCTACCGGCGCTGGCAGGAGCTGCAGCCCTACCTGCCGGACGAGGCCGAGATGGAGATCGAGGAGCTGCGGCACGCCTACCGCGTCCCGGCCGAGATCATGGATTTCGCGCTGCCGCTGCTCGACCGGATCGCACCGGAGGTCGAGCCGCCGCTCGCCTACCGCAAGGGCGGCGACCCGCCGCGGCTCGTGCGCGTCGAGGAGGAGGAGCTGCTGGCTGCGGCGCTGCGCGAGGCGGCCGCGCTCGCCGGGCTCGACGGGCTGCTCGCGGTGATCGTGCCGCGTTCGCTCGCGGGCGCCCTGCCGCAGGGCGAGCTGTTCGACGAGATCTCCGTCCCGGTGCTGACGCCGCGGCAGGCGAAAGGCCTCGAGTTCGACCACGTCGTCGTCGTCGAGCCGGCAGCGGTCGCGGACGACGGCGACCGCGGCCTGCGCGAGCTCTACGTCGCGCTGACGCGGCCGACGAAGACGCTCGTCGTAGTGCACGCGCGGCCGCTGCCCGACGGGCTCGGCTAGTCGCTCTCGGGCGAGAGCAGGCTGTAGCCGTAGCGGCGCACGCGGCGCTCGTAGCGCAGCGATACGAGATCGAGGTACGCGCGCATGCGGAGATCGCTCTTGAGCTCCTGCCACTGGCGGAAGTACTTCTCGTTCGCCCCGCCCTCGACGGGCTCACTCGATGGGATCGGGTCGAGCCCGAGGAATCCGAAGATCCCGTCCAGCACGCCGGCGGGGTCGCGAACGAGCTGCTCGTAGGTGAGGACGTGCACGCGCTCGAGGTGCTCCCGGTCCGCCTCGAACAGCGCGTGGCAGTGGAGCCAGTGCTCGAACATCCGGTCGTAGCGCCGGGTGCCGCGCCACCGCGCGGTCGGGATCGAGACCGGAATCGGGTGCCGGACGATCACGACGAACGCCGAGTCGGGAAAAAGTGCCTGCAAGAACCGTGTTTTGAGCAGGTTCGGCGGCGACTTCTCGAGCAGCAGCGGGCGGGACAGGTCCCAGTGCGGCGACCACTCCTCGAACAGCTTCCGCGCGCTCGCCTCCGAGGCGAGCGGCGACGACTCCGTCAGGTGTGACTCGGGCGCGAAGCCGAACCGCCCGGGGCCGCCGTACTCGTTCGCCGCGGGATAGACGCTCTGGAGATGCTGGCCTTCGTCCGCCGGTACGCCCGTGTCCGAGAAGCCGCTGATCTCGGGGTGCGCGGCCAGCAGTCGCGCGAGCAGCGTCGTGCCGCTCCGGTGCAGGCCTGCGAGGAAGACGAACCGGTGTCCCTCCACGGCGGGCAATCGTAGTGCTGCCGCTCAGGCCGACCACGGTCGGTTAGCGTCGAGCGCGTGCGCACGCGTCTCCTCGGCGTTGGCGGGCCGGAGGTCTCGGTCGTCGGCCTCGGGACGAACAACTTCGGCGGCCGGATCGACTACGAGCAGTCGCTGGCGGTGATCGATGCCGCGCTCGACGCCGGTGTCACGCTGATCGACACGGCCGACATCTACGGCCGGGGCACGAGCGAGGAGTTCATCGGCCGTGCGCTCGAGGGCCGGCGAGACCGCGTCCTGATTGCGACGAAGTTCGGCAAGCCGATGGACGAGCGGCGCGAGGAGCGGCGCGGCAATCCCGACTACATCCGGTGGGCGGTCGAGAGTTCGCTGCGGCGGCTACGCACCGACGTGATCGACGTCTACCAGATGCACGAGCCCGACCTCGAGACGCCGATTGCGGAGACGCTCGGCACGCTCAAGGACCTCGTCCACGAGGGCAAGGTGCGCTGGATCGGCTCCTCGAACTTCTCCGCGGAGCAGATCGAGGCTGCGGAGGAGGTTTCGCGGGGCGCCGGCTTCCACCGCTTCGTATCGGCGCAGAACCAGTACTCGCTCGTCGAGCGCGAGGCCGAGGACGAGGTCCTGCCGACGTGCGAGAGGCTCGGCATCGGCTTCCTCCCGTACTTCCCCCTCGCAAGCGGCCTGCTGACCGGCAAGTACCGGCGCGGCGAGGAAGCGACCGAGGGGCGGCTCGCGGGCCGCGAGATCCCCGAGGCGCGGTGGGACCGCGCCGAAGCGCTGCAGGGCTACGCGGACGAGCGCGGGATCTCGCTGCTCGAGGTCGCGGTCGGTGGCCTGCTCGCCATGCCGGCGGTGTCCTGCGTGATCGCGGGCGCGACGAAGCCGGAGCAGGTGCGTGCGAACGTCGCCGCCGGCGCCTGGGAGCCGAGCGCCGCCGACGTGGACGCGCTGCGGGCGCTCCGCTGATTCGAACCGCGTGCCTTTGACGGAGGAGGCGGAGGCTTGTCTTCAGACCAGCCGGCTAGGCAGCCGCGACGTCGCCCAGGCGGTAGCGGAGGTCGTTGAGCCGGTCGTGCCAGTCGTCCGAGAGCGCCGCGACGCACTTCATCGAGCGGCAGGCGAGGTCGACGAGCTCCGTGGGCGGGACGCCGTGCATCTCGGCCCACTCCCGATCGTCCGGCGAGAGGTCGTCGGGCGGCTCCCCGGCCGTCGAGGCCACGAGCTCGGCGGCGCGCACCGCGCGCTCGGCGGTCTCGTCGTCCGGCGCGTCGCACGCTGCCGCGAGAGTCGCTTCGAGCGAACGCCAACTCTCCATCACGGGTCGAATTCCACCTGCTCGAAGAAACGAAGCACGGTGTGGCCCGGCCTTACGCGCCCCTGGACCTCACGCAGCTCGTCGTCGGACACCTCACCCAGCGCCCGCTTGACCGCGAGCCATGGGAGGTTGAAGTCCTCCTGGATCATCATCGTCGAGATCCGGGGGTTGATCTCGATCACCTTCTCGCCCATGAACTGGATACTGAAGAACCACTCGAGCCGGAACTCGGCGACGACGCGCTCGGAGGCCGCGACCAGCTCGGGCGCGTCGAGCGTCACGAAGTACATGCCGAGCCCGCAGCGCACGGATTCGCGCGTGCGCGTGGCCTGAAGGACGATGCGGCTGCCGTCCGCGATGCCGTCGACGGTCCGTTCCGGCTCGGTGAGGAACTCCATCACGAGCAGGTCGAGGCCGTCCTCCGGCAGCAGCTCGACCGCCTCCTCGAGCCGCATCGCCAGCGCGCCGGGCCGCTCGTTGAGCAGCTGGTGCGTGCGGTCCACGGTCGGGTCGAGCACGCGGAAGCCGCGCGAGCCGGAGGAGAAGACCGGCTTGAAGCAGACCGGGTTGTCCGGATAGCCGAGCTCGCGCGCCGCCTCCTCGACGCCGGCGGCGCCCGTCACGCGGCGGAACTCGGGAGCGCCGACGCCGATCCGCTGCATCGCCTCGAAGGTCTCGGCCTTGTCGTTCGAGCGGCGCTCGGCGTCCGGGCCGCAGATCATCACCGGCACCGGAAACTCCTCGCGCCGTGGTGCCAGGTACCGCAGGTCGTGCGACGACTCCGGCAGGACGACGTCGACGCCTTCTTGCTCCACCAGCGCGAGCAACGCGTCGGGGAAGGTCGGGTCGGCGCCCGGGGGAACCTGATGGAACGCGTCGCACAGATGGCGGCCGATCGCCCGCTCGGACATGTCCACGCCGACGAGCCGCACCTCCCGCTCGCCGTTGTCGCGCAGGGCGCGCAGGAGCCGCGCCGCCCCCGGCGCGCCGCAGGCGGTGACGAGGATCGTCGTCACGCTTGCGCCGGCACCCACTGGAAGGTCGCCGGGGTCTCGGGCGCACGCTCGACCTGGCGCGGAGAAATGTCGACGCCGGTCAGCGCGAAGCGCTCGACGAGCCGTCGCGTCTCGGGCGTTCCGCCGCCGCAGCCGACAACGAGCACACGCGCGCCGACGATCTCCTCGCGCCACGCGGCGAAGGCCTCGCCCATGGCGACATAGCCGTCGGCAACGATCTGCGTCCGAGGGTCGGGCACGGCGCGATGGTACTTCTGGAGTGGCCACTACACTCGCGGTCGGGTGAACGGGGTGGACACAGCGTGAGACGTACGCGCGCGCCGCGCGCCGTCGGGACCCTTGTCGTCACGGGACTCTGTGTCGCTTATCTCGTCTGGAAGATCGACCTTGGAGAGACCGCCCACGTGCTCGCGAACGCAAGTCCGGGCTGGTGGCTCCTCTCGTTGGCGATCTGGGTGATGTCGGTCTGGCCGCTCGCGTGGCGCTGGCGCAAGCTGCTCGCTGCGAGCGGCGTGCACGAGCGGCTCAACTGGCTCGTCCGGACGACGTTCGTGTCCTACGGGGCGGCTCAGGTGCTCCCGACGTCGCTGGGCGGCGACGCGTCGCGGATCTACGAGACCACGCGGCGCCATCCCGGGGTCCGCGGCCCCGTCGCCGGCACGGTGCTACTCGAGCGAGCGCTCGGCGGCGCGGCCACCCTGCTGCTTGCCGCCGTCGGGTTTGCGCTCGCAGTCGGCCACTACTCAGTCGGCGGCTACATCTGGGTCGAGCTCGCCTTCGTCGTCCTGAGCGTCCTCGGCGCGTTCGTCTTCTTCTCGACACGGCTCCATCCCGTCCTGCACTGGCCGCGCCCGTTGCTGCGGCGGCTGCGGATCGAGGCGGTCATGCGTGAGGTCTACCTCGCACTCCACGCCTACCGGACGAGGCTCGGGCTGCTCGGAGGCTTGTTCGCGCTCACGGTCGCGGTGCAGGCGGTCCGCGTGCTCGCGATCTGGAGCGCCGGGAAGGCGGTCGGAGTCGACCTTTCACCCCGCCCCTACTACGTGATGGGGCCGCTGCTCTTCCTCGTCATGCTCGTGCCCTTCACGATCAACGGCCTCGCGGTGAGGGAGTCGTTCTTTGTGAGCTTCCTCGGGGCGCTCGGCATCTCGGCCGACCAGGCCTTCTCTGCCGGCTTTCTCTTCTTCGTCGTCACGCTCGCGGCCGCTCTGCCGGGAGCCGTGATCGTCGCGCGGGAGGGGCTGCGCACCGGCGGAGTGCCGGGACCCGCGCGATGAACTGGCTCGCGCATCCCGCTGTCGAGCTGCGGAGGCCTGCGGTGGTCCCGGCGCGCGAGGACCTGATGTGGCGCCTCGTCGGCCCCGCCGCAGTGCTGGCGCTGCTCGGGATCTCGAGGCTCCTCCCCGAGACCGGGTTCGGTCTCTGGGTGCGTCTCGCCGCCGCGACGCTCGTCGTCCTGCTGCCCGGGATCCTCGTGGCCCGGTGCCTCGGGCAGAGGACCGCGGCAGCGGGGTTCGCCGCGTCGATCACGCTGGTCGGGGCCGGGCTCGCCCTGACGGTCGCCCTCGGTGCCTCGCTGAGCTTGACGATCGCCTTCGTACTCGCCGTCGGCGCCGTCGCCCTCGTCTGGACGATGGCCCGCGGGGAGCCGACCGGGCTTCGGCTGCCCGGGACGGCTCGGTTCGTGCGCGGTGTGCTCGCCGTCGCCGGCGTCGGGCTGGGCATCGGCATCTGGTTCGTGCAGGGCGCCTTCACCGGCGACGTCTTCTTCCACCTCGGGCGCATCCGGAAGCTCGAGATGCTGCACTCGCTCTCGCTCCACGACGTGGGGGAGTTCGCGCACGGGGGGCTGCATCCCGGCTACGCGTTCCCGCTCTGGCACGCATGGCTCGCGCTCGTGGCCCGGCTCGCGGGCGTCGAGCCGACGAGCGTCGCGGCGCACGAGGCAAGCATCCTCGTGCCTGTCGCGCTCGTGCTCGTCTTCGAGATGGGCTGGGCGATCTTCCGCTCCGTCGGTCTCGCGGTCGCGGTCGTGCTCGGCCAGCTCGCGTTCAAGGTGTTCGCGCCCGGCCACGGAGGCGTCTATCGGTTCCTCTGGGAACCGGCGAGCGTCGCCACCCAGCTGCTCGTCCCCGCCGCGGTCGCCCTCTTCTTCCACTTCGTGCGCAGGCCGGCCTGGCCGACCGCGCTCTTCCTCGCGGCGACCTCGGGCTCGCTTGCACTCGTGCACCCGACGTACGCGCTCTTCCTCGCGATTCCGCTGGGAGCGTTCGTCATCGCGCGCACGCTGCTCACGCGCGGCTCCGACTTCCGGAGCGGGATTCTCGGCTTCGCCGTTTTCGGAGTGCCGATGGCGCTCGCGTTCCTGTGGCTCGCGCCGACAGTCAGTCAGACGATCCCCGTCTCCCCCCGGCCGGCGCAGCTCGCGCAGAACCTGCACCACTACCGCGCCGACCTCGTCGTGCACTCGCTCGCTCGCTACAACCTCGCCCCGGAGCGCATCGACCGGAACGGAGCCGTGGCGGTCGTCGCGCTCCTGCTCGTGCCGTTGGCGCTGCTCGCGCGGCGTCGACGGTGGAGCGCGCTCGTGCTCGGGGGCACGGTCGCCGTCCTCGGGATCGAGCTGTGGCCGCTCGTGTTCCCGCACTTCTCCGACGCCGTCTCGCTCTCCCAGTCGCGGCGCGCCTCGGGCTTCATCCCGTTCGCCGTGGCGCTCGCCGGCGGTGCCGCGATCATCAGCCGCTTCTCGCGGGCGAGCGCGATCGCGGGCGGTCTCGCATGCGGCATCTGGCTCCAGATCTCCTATGCCGGCGACTTCGGGCTGCGTGCTGCGAAGACGGAGCCGGCGATCGTGGTCTGGATCGCGCTCTACGGGGGGATCGCGGCGCTGGTGGTCGGAGCTCTCCTCGCGTGGCGGCGGCCCGGGCTGCCGCCGCTTGCCTGGGCGCGCCCGCGCGGGGTCACGGCCGCGGTCGCCGTCCTCCTCTTCGTCCTCCCCGTGGCCGTGCACGGCTTCTGGCAGTGGACACCGGAGGTCAAACACGACCGCGACGCCCTGACGCCGGGGCTGGTCCGGTTCCTGCAGCGGGACGTGGCGCCGCGCTCGGTCGTCTTCGCGGACCTGGCCACGAGCTACCGCGCAACCGCGTTCGCTCCGGTCTACGTCGTCGCCGTCCCGCCGACCCACGCCGCCAACACTCGGCCGAACCAGTTGGCGAAGCGGAGGCGGGCGGTGCTCAGGTTCTTCACGCACCCGAGCCTCGAGGAGCCGCAGGCCTGGAACGCGCAGTGGCTCGTGCTGACACGGTCAGGGCCGGTGCGCGCCGTCGAGCGTCGCGGCTTGCAGCCCGCGTACGAGGACGACAAGTTCGTCGCTTTCCGGGTTCCCGCCGGGGAATGACGGAGCTCCGATGAAGGTCCTTCTCGTGACGCGCCACTTTCCGCCCGGCGGTGGGGGAGGCGTCCAGCGGCCGCTCAAGTTCGCGTCGCACCTCCCCGCTCTCGGGATCGAAACGCACGTGCTGGCGCCGGACGTCGCCGGCGCCGTCCCCGACCAGGAGCTCGAGCTGCCGACGCAGGCCTGGATCCACCGAGTGCGCTACGTCGGCCCGCGCGCCGCCCGCCCGTCGGAGGAGCTCGTCGGCAAGCAGGGGATAGCGCGCGTCGGGACGCAGGCCGCCCTCTTCGGGCGCAAGCTGCTCGTGCCGGACGAGAACGCACCCTGGAGCACGCTCGCCACGCCGGTCGCGATCAGGCTCGTCCGGCGCGAGGGGATCGACGTCGTGCTCACGACCTCGCCGCCGCCGTCCCTCCACCTCCTCGGCGCGGCCGTGAAGCGAGCCACGCGCGCGGGCTGGGTCGCCGACCTCCGCGACCCGCTCACCTCGCATCCTCACCGGCGCGGGTACGAGTCGCAGCTCGCGCGGCTGAAGGAGAAGACCGCCGGCGGCGTGGGGAAGCTCGTCGCCTCGCAGGCGGATGCAATCGTCGCGGTGTCCGACGCGATCGCCGAGGAGATGCGCGCGCTCGGGCCGAAGGGCACGGTCGCGACGATCGCCAACGGCTGCGACTTCGACGACTTCGCGGGCCTCGAGCACCACGCGAGCACCCGCCTCCGGATCACGCACGCCGGCCACTTCCACGGCAAGCGCGACCCGAAGCCGTTCCTGCGCGCGCTTGCGGGATCGGGCCTCGACGACGTCGTCGCGCGCTTCGCAGGCGACTTCCGCGCCGGCGACCGCGAGTACGCGGAGTCGCTCGGTCTCGGCGACCGCATCGAGCTGCTCGGCGACGTCTCGCGCCGCCGGTCGCTCGAGCTGCAGCGCGACTCCGAGGCACTGCTGCTCCTGATCCCGGAGTCCGGCGGCCGCGGCCGAGGCGTCCTGACCGGGAAGATCTTCGAGTACCTCGCGGCGGAGCGGCCGATCCTCGCTGCCGTTCCGCCCGACGGCGCGGCTGCGCAGCTCGTGCGCGACACGGGTGCCGGAGTCGTCGTCCCGTCCGAGGACGAGGACGCGATCCGGCAGGCGCTGCGTGATCTCCATGCGCGCTGGAAAGCGGGGAGCCTGAACGGGACGCCGCTGTCGGACGAGTGGCGCAGGCGGCTCTCGCGCAGCGGCCGCGTCGAGGAGCTCGCAGATCTGCTGAGGAGCCTCGCGTGACCGCCGCCGCTCTCCCGGCAAGTCGCACCCTCGTCGTGCCGCGCACGCAGGAGCGCATCGTCACCGGGCTCTTCTTCGCCTCTCTCTTCGTAGCCACCTTCGAGAAGGTGCACTGGAACGTCGCGGGCCAGATCGGCATCAACGACATCGCGACGATCCTGTTCTTGATCGCCTACGTCGCGACCGAGCGTCGCCCGCTGCCGCGGACGAGCGCAATCGTGCTCGGCTTCTTCGCGGCCTTTGCGCTCGTCTACCTCGCGGGATTCTGGAACATCGACACGCAGCAGGGGCTGACCCAGTTCACGAAAGGGATGACGAAGTTCGTCATCCACTTCGCCTTCCTCATCGCGGCGATCGGTTACCTCGCGCAGCGCGGCGAGGGCTTCTTCTGGCGGGCTCTCGGCTGGTTCACGGTCGGCTTCGTCGCGAACGCCGTGTACGGGATCCTCCAGCTCGGCTCCCAGCTCGCGGGCCACAGCCTCGACGACCTCGTGCTCAATCCGCTCACGGGCGGCGCGGCCAGCATCAATATCTACGGCGCGATCGGCGGCCAGAACATCTACCGGGTCAACGCGCTGACGGGCGACCCGAACCACCTCGGTGTGATGCTGATCGTGCCGCTGCTCGCGCTGACACCCGTGTACCTGCGGCTGCCGCGCGGTCATCGCCTGAGATGGCCGCTGGCGATCGCGCTCGTATTCCTGCTGCTCGTGGACATTGCGACGTTCTCGCGCAGCGGCGGCGTGGGGCTGATCGCCGGGCTCCTCGTGCTCGCGCTGCCGTACCGCCGCTTCTTCCGCTCGAAGGAGTTCCTCTACCCGCTCGGCGCCGTGGTCGTCGTGCTGCTGGGCGTGCTCTACACGCACAAGCACTTCTTCGAGACCTTCCTGCGGCAGCGCGTCTCGACGCAGGGCAGCTCGACGAACGCGCACTTCGAGGTGTACTCGTTCATCGGCCAGATCCTCCACCTGCACCCGCTGCTCGGGCTCGGGCTGAACAACTTCGCGGTCTACTACGAGTTCATCACGGGGAAATCGAACTACGGCGCCCACTCGTACTGGGTCGCCGTCGTGGTCGAGTCGGGGCTGCTCGGCCTCGCCGTCTGGATCGTGTTCCTGCGCTACGCCTTCGTGCGGCTGCTCGCGGCGCGCCGGCTGGGGAGGCTGCTCGACCGGCTCGGTGATCCCGTCGGTGCGCAGGTGAGGCCGCTGGCGTACGGCATGACGGCGGCGCTCGTCGGCACGATCGTCGCCAACTTCTTCTACCTCACCGTCCAGTTCTATTACTTCTACGCCTTCCTGGCCTTCGCGCTCGCCCTGCCCGTCGTCTTCGCCGGTCGCACGCGCGGGCGACCCGGCTAGCGCTTGCGGGTCGTCGTCCTCACGACCTCGTGGCCGCGGACGGAACGGGAGTTCGCCGGCCGCTTCGTCGCCGACGCCGTGGCGCGGCTGCGCGAGCACGGGGTGGAGGTCGAGGTGCTCGCTCCGGGGTCGGGGTATCGGGACTACGGGCTCGCCTACGGCGGCGGGATGGCGACAAACGTCCGCCGGCGGCCCTGGCTCGCGCCGGTGCTCCTCTTCTCGATGTGGCGGGCGCTGCGCCGCGCCGCGCGCGGGGCGGATCTCGTCCACGCGCACTGGCTGCTCACGGCGGCCGTCGCGCGGCTCGGCGGGAGGCCGTTCGTCGTCACGCTGCACGGCTCCGGCTCGGCCGGCCGTTTCTCGGACGAGGAACTCGCACGCCGGCGGCCCCGGCTCGTTCGCGCGCTCCTGCGCCCGGCCGCCTGCGTGGTCTGCGTCTCCGAGACGCTCGCCGCAGCCGTGCGGGCGGCGGAGCTCGAGGCCGTCGTGATCCCGAACGGCGTGCGGATCCCCGACGAGGTGGGTGCCCCCGCCGAGCCGGCCGAGGTGCTCTACGTCGGGAGGCTCTCGCCCGAGAAGAACATCGACACCCTGCTGGAGGCGGTCGGCGACCTGAACCTGGTCGTCGCGGGCGACGGGCCGCTGCGCGAGCGCGTCCCGAACGCGCTCGGAGCCGTGCCGCACGCGGAGGTCGAGCGGCTGCTCGAGCGGGCGTCCGTCCTCGTCGCTCCCTGCGAGCGGGAGGGCTTCGGCCTCGCCGCCGCCGAGGCGATGGCCTTCGCGCGGCCGGTCGTGGCAGCCGCCGGCGGCGCGCTCCTCGACCTCGTCACAGACGGCGAGACGGGCCTGCTCGTGCCGCCGCGCGACGCACAGGCGCTGCGGGCGGCGGTGGAGCGGCTGCTCGCAGACCCGGAGCTGTGCGAACGGCTCGGCCGGGCCGGGCGTGCTTTCGCCCGCGACCGCTTTGGCTGGGACGGCGTGATCGAGCGGACGCTCGTCGTCTATCGGGACGCACTAGCATCGGGACGATGAAAGGCGTGATCCTCGCGGGCGGCTCGGGTAGCCGGCTCGCTCCCCTCACGCGCATCACGAACAAGCACCTCCTGCCCCTCTATGACCGGCCCATGGTGACGTATGCCGTCGAGGCGCTCGTCGAGGGCGGGTTCTCGGAGCTGATGCTGGTCACCGGCGGCACCCATGCGGGCGAGTTCTTCCGCCTGCTGGGGAACGGGCAGGAGTACGGGATCGAGCGCCTTTTCTACGCCTACCAGGAACGGCCGGGGGGTATCGCGGAGGCGCTCGGCCTGGCGGAGCGATTCGTCGGGGGCGAGCGCTGCTGCGTCCTGCTCGCGGACAACATCTTCGAACGTCCGCTCCGGCCCGTGGTGGAGAAGTTCGCCGCTCAGGAGCGAGGTGCGCGGGTAATTCTCTCGCGGATCGCGGAAGAACAGCACCTGCGGCACCTCGGCGTCGCCGAGTTGGACGGCGATCGGATCGTTCGGATCGTCGAGAAGCCCGCGGAGCCGCCTAGCCCGTTCGCGGTCACCGGTGCCTACTTCTACGACGAGCAGGTGTGGGAGATCCTGCCGACACTCGAGCCTTCCGGGCGCGGCGAGCTCGAGATCACCGACCTGAACAACTGGTACGTCGAGCGCGGCCAGATGGAGGCCGACGTGCTGGACGGTTTCTGGGGTGACGCAGGCGAGTCGATCGACGCGTACTACATCGTGAACGACTTCGTCCGGAACGGGCGGCGCGGATGATCGCCGGCCTGCGGCGCTTCGAGCTCGCACGTCACGAGGACGAGCGAGGCTGGTTCACCGAGCTCGCGCGTGCGAGCGCCCTGCCCAAGCCGATCCGGCAACTGAACCTCTCGCGATCACGGCAGGGAGTGATACGCGGCCTGCACTATCACGAGCGCGGCCAGGACGATCTCTTCGTCTGCCTCGCGGGGATGGTGCGGGTCGTCGTCCTCGACCGCACGACCGGCGAAACGTTCTCGGAGGACATCGGCGACGACAACCCCGTCGCCGTCTACGTCCCCGGCACCAACGCTCACGGCTACGAGGCGTTGACCGACGCACTGTTCGCCTACCTCGTGACCGAGGAATACGATCCCGGCGATCCGGACGAGCTCGGCATCCCCTGGAACGACCCGCGCGTCAAGCACCTGTGGAGTGTGGAACAGCCGATCCTCTCGGCCCGCGATGCCGTGGTCGGTGAGGAGGTGAGATGAGGCTTCTCGTCACGGGCGCGGCCGGCTTCATCGGCTCCAACTTCGTCCATCGGTGGCTGGAGCACCATCGCGACGGCCAGGTCGTCGCGCTCGACCTGCTCACGTACGCGGGAGACCGGCGCAACCTCGAGGGGCTCGACGTGCGGCTCGTCGAGGGCGACATCGGCGATCCCGAGCTCGTCGACCGCGTTCTCGCGGAGGAGAAGATCGAGATCGTCGTCAATTTCGCCGCCGAGTCCCACAACAGCCTCGCCGTCCTCGACCCGGGCCGCTTCTTCCGGACGAACGCACTCGGCACGCAGACGCTGCTCGAAGCTGCGCGGAGGCGGGGCGTCGAGCGCTTCCACCACGTCTCGACCTGCGAGGTCTACGGCGATCTTCCGCTCGACTCCGGCGAGGCCTTCACCGAGGAGTCTCCGTACCGCCCGCGCACCCCCTACAACGCTTCCAAGGCTGCGGCGGATCATGCGGTCCGCGCCTACCACGAGACGTTCGGCCTCCCGGTGACGATCACGAACTGCTCGAACAACTACGGCCCACGGCAGTTTCCCGAGAAGGTGATCCCGCTCTTCCTCACCAACGCCCTCGACGACCGCGAACTCCCCCTCTATGCGTCGACCCAGAACCGGCGGGAGTGGCTGCACGTGGCTGACCACTGCGACGCGATCGAGCTCGTCCTCGACCGCGGCCGGGAGGGAGAGACGTACAACGTCGGCTCGGGCCTCGAGCGCTCGATCGACGAGATCGCCGACCTCGTCCTCGAGCTGACCGGGAAGCCCGACTCGCTGAAGACGATCGTGCCCGACCGGCCCGGGCACGACCGCCGCTACCTGCTCGACTCCTCGAAGCTCCGCAGCGAGCTCGGCTGGCGACCCGCGATCTCCTTCGAGGACGGGCTCCGGGCAACGGCGGACTGGTACGCCGCCAGCCGCGCCTGGTGGGAGCCGCTGCGAGATCGGGCGCCGGTGCGCGAGACCGCGTGGAACTGAGGCGCGGCGTCCTCGTCACCGGCGCGGCCGGCCAGCTCGGCACGGCTCTTCGCGAGGAGTTCGCCGACTCCACCATCGCCGCTCTGGATCGCTCCGAGTGGGACGTGGCTCTGCCGCCGCCCGCGGATCTCCCCCCGGTCGACCTCGTGCTCCACGCGGCGGCGTGGACGGACGTCGACGGTGCCGAGGCGCATCCGCAGGAGGCCGCGGCCGTCAACGTCGGCGGAACGCAGCATGCCGCCGAGCTCGGTGCGCCGCTCGTCGTCTTCTCGACCGACTACGTCTTCGACGGACGGAAGGGGCAGCCGTACGTGGAGTCGGACACGCCGAGTCCGCTCTCCGTCTACGGCCGCACGAAGCTGCAGGCCGAAGGCGCCGCGGGCGAGAACGCCTGGATCGTTCGGACGTCGTGGCTCTTCGGCTGGACGAGCACGAACTTCGTCCGGACGATGTTGCGTCTCGGGGCCGAGCGGGACGAGGTGGCGGTGGTCGACGACCAGCGCGGTTGTCCGACCTACGTCGGGCACCTTGCGGCTGCGGTGCGCGAGCTGCTCGACCGGCCGCGCGGCCTGTGGCACCTCGCGGCCGACGGAGCGTGCACCTGGGCCGAGTTCGCGGAGGCGATCTTCGAGGAGGCAGAGCTGGACTGTCGGGTGCGGCGGATCGCGACCGCCGAGCTGGGCCGTCCCGCCCCGCGGCCCGCCTGTTCCGTCCTGCGCACCGATCGTCCCGATGCGCCGCGGCTGCCGCATTGGCGCGAGGGCCTTCGAGCCTGCCTCGATCGGCTCTCCCGGTCAACCTGAGCCGCTACCGTGGAACGCCGTGCTGGACGTCGTGATCGTCTCGTACCGCTGCGGCCCGATGCTTCGGCAGTGCCTCCACTCGCTGCGTGACCACCCGCCCGCCGGAGGCCTCCGGATCACGGTCGTCGACAACGCGTCCGGCGACGGCACGGCGGACGTCGTCCAGCGCGAGTTTCCCGACGTCCGGCTGATCGCGCTCGACGAGAACGTCGGCTTCAGCGCGGCGAACAACCGCGTCCTGCGAGAGCCGACCGCGGAGTACGTACTGGTTCTCAACCCCGACACGCGGATCTGCGAGGGCACGCTGGACACCCTGCTCCACCTGTTGAACGACCAGCCGCGAATCGGCATCGCCGGCTGCAAGCTCGTGCAGGAGGACGGGACGTTCGACCATGCGGCGCGCCGGTCGTTCCCGACTCCGGCGTCTGCGCTCGGGCACTTTCTCCGCGTCGGACGGTCAGAGCGGGCGCCGGCGTCGCTCGCGGCCTACCGGGCGCCCGACGTCGCCGAGGGGCCGGTCGACGCCGTCAACGGCGCCTTCATGCTCCTGCGGCGCGCGATGCTCGACGAGATCGGGCTCTTCGACGAGGGCTACTGGATGTACATGGAGGATCTCGACCTCTGCTACCGCGCCGCCCGCGCCGGCTGGATCACCTGGTACGAGCCGTCGGTCGAGGCGGTTCATCTCAAGGCGGGGACCAGCGGTCACCACCGGCGACTGCGTCTCAACTACGCCTTCCATTACGGGATGTACCGGTACTACCGTGCGCACCTTGCCTCGGAGCGTGGTGCGGCATTCAACGCTCTCGTGTACGCGGGAATCGGGCTCAAGTTCCTCGCCTCGGCGACCGCGTCGGCCGCTGCTCGAGCTCGGCAGCGACTCGACACCGCGAGCGCGGCCTGAGCCCGCAGCGTCCGATGCCGGCCGTCAGCGTCATCATTCCGGCCTACAACGCCGAGGCCTCCCTGGGGCGCGCGATCCGGTCCGTGGAGGGACAGAGCTTTCGCGACCTCGAGCTCGTGGTCGTCGACGACGGATCGACCGACCGTACCGCCGAGATTGCTCGTGGGTTCGACAGCGTCCGCTACGTCCGCGGTGCGCATCAGGGCGAGGCCGGGGCACGCAACCTCGGGCTCGATGAAGCGACCGGCGAGCTCGTCGCCTTCGTCGACGCCGACGACGAGTGGCTTCCCCAGAAGCTCAGCCGTCAGGTCGCTTTCATGGAGAAGCTGGGATCGTCCTTCAGCTATACCGACTCCTACATCGTCCGGGGCGACGGTCGAGTGCGGCACAGCATGCTCGCGCGCCCTCATCACGGCGAGATCCTGTCGCCGCTCATCGACGACTGGCTCGACCAGGCGTTCATCATCCCTACGGCGGTGATTGCGTCGCGGCGGCTGCTGCAGAGCGCCGGCGGGTTCGAGACCGGGCTCTCGACTCCGGGGCACGTGGACTACGGCCTGTGGCTGAAGCTCGCTCTGCGGGGCGTGCGATTCGACTATCTCGACGAACCGCTCGCGCTCTGGTACCGCGGACACGAGAGCGTCTCGTCGGACGCGATCGAGATGGTCGAGCGGTACCGGGTGGCCCTTCGCTACTTCGCGTCGACCTACGAGTTTCCCCCGGACGCGCGCGAGCGGATCTCGAGGGCGCTCGCGCGGAGCGACGCAACCCTGGCCGTCGAGTTGCTCAAGAAGCGTCGCTTCCGCGAGGCGGTGCCGCATCTGCGCCGCAGCAGCGTCGGCGACTTTGCGCGCAAGGGGCGTCTCTTCGCGCGCCGACGAGCCGGGCTCCTGAGGCCGCCCCGTGCCGAACGGGATCGCTCCTGAACGTCCTGTTCTTCACCAGCTGGTACCCCACGCCGGAGTTCACCTACGGAGGCGTCTTCGTCCGCGAGCATGCCAAGGCCGTCCGGGAGGCGGGCCACCACGTCGTCGTGCTCCATCTCGCGGGGCCGGGCGCGGAACTCGACGGCAGGCTCTGGGCGACGAGCGAGGAGCTCGATCCATCCCTGACGGAGGGGATCGAGACGCACCATGTGGCCCATCGCCGGCTCCCCCTGCGCGGAGCCTCGTACCCGTTCTATCTGGCGAGCGCGGTCTCCGCGTATCGTCACCTGCGCGGGCGCGGACTTCGGCCCGACGTCATCCATGCCCACGTCTACGGCGCCGCGGTTCCGGCCGCGATCGTCGCCGGCCGAGTGCCGCTCGTGGTGACCGAGCACTACTCGGGAGTCGCGCACCGGTCGCTGAACCCCGTCGAGGCTCGAAAAGCCCGGTACGCGTACGACCGCGCCGCCCGCATCCTCCCGGTTTCACGGTTTCTCCGGGAGGCCATCAGGAGCTACGGGGTCGACCGACCGTTCGAGGTCGTCCCGAACGTCGTCGACAAGTCGGTCTTCTTCCCGGGGGAGAGGGGGTCGCAGACGGGGACCGGGGGACGGCTGCTCTTCGTCGGCAACCTCGAGCCCTCGCAGCTCAAGGGATTTCCGACGCTGCTCCGCGCACTCTCTCGACTCCGGGAACACCGGAGCGACTGGCATCTCGACGTGATCGGGGGCGGCCCGGAACGGGCGCGGCACGAGAGATCCGCCGCCGAGCTCGGTCTGGGCGAGTACGTGACGTTCCACGGTCCCCGGCCGAAGGCCGAGGTCGCGCAGGCGATGCGGAACTCGGACCTTCTCGTCCTCCCGAGTCGCGTCGACAACCTCCCGTGCGTGATCGTGGAGGCGCACGCCTCGGGGCTGCCGGTGGTGGCGACGACGGTGGGCGGCATCCCGGAGCTGGTCGACGAGCGGAACGGCAGGCTCGTTCCGCCCGACGACCCGACAACTCTCGCCGAGGTTCTGGAGGACACACTCGCGAACCTCGAGACGTTCGACCGCGACGCGATCAGCGCGTCGGCGCAGGCCAGCTACGGCCTCGAGGTGATCGGCGAGCAGCTGAGCCGGATCTACGACGCCGTGCGCGAAGCGGCAGCCCTCGGCCACGAGCGCACAGCTGAACGAGGAGCCGTGCTCTAGTCCGGCCTCCGGGTGACGTCCGCCGGCACCGCCGAGAGGTCTTCGGCCGGACGTCCGGCGATGCGCTTGACGAGGCGGACGTACCGCCTGCCGTCTTCTCGCGAAGGGACGACGAGCGTGTGCAGCGGGACGCCGGTGATAGTCCGGTAAACCGCGGCCGACGCAAGAAAGGCCAGCGAGTACGACCCCGTGCTGGCCCAGGCCGCCCCCTCGATCCCGTAGCGAGGAATCAGCACCACATTCAGCGCGAGGTTGCAGAACGTGATCCCGGCGGCGATCACGGAGCTCACGAGAGGCCGGCCTCGGGCAGCGACGTCGTTACCGAGCACCCTGGCGGCGGCGAAGAGAACGACCCCGGGCACGAGAATGCGCACGACGGCGCTCGAGGCGCTGAAGCGACTGGAGTAGAGAACGTCCACGACGGGGGTCGCGACGAGGAACAAGATCCCGCCGAGGATCGCCGTCAGCCACAGCGTGTTTCGCGTGACGAGAGGCGTCATCGCCCGACGCGCCGACTCGCTCTGCTCGGCGGCGATGGTGGGGAAGAGCGTGGTGCTGACCGCCTGCGACGGCATCCAGAGCCCCTCGGCGACCACGACTCCCGCTCCGTAGAGGCCGACGGCCGCGGCTCCCCGGTAGCCGTCGACGAGGAACACGTCGATCCGGTAACCGAGGTAGGCCAGCATGTTCGCCGGGTGAAGGCGGACGCCGTACGACGCGAGCGCGCGGATGTACGGCAGGTCGAGACGCCATCGGATGCGGCTCGCGCGTCGCGTGACGACCACGACGGCGACGAAGAGCAGCACCGCCGCGGCGACCGTTGCCGCGATTGCGCCGCGAACGCCGGCTCCGACGGCGATCGCGCTACCGATGAGCGGAAGCGGGAGAATCGCCTGGGCGACAGTGATGCCGTTGTAGGCCCTGAACCTCCTCAGGCCCTGATAGACCGACTGAACGTTCGCGATTGCGAGGAGGAACGGAAGCGCGAGCAGCACCAGGAGCAAATCGGCCTTGGGGAGGCCCCGCAAGTGGAGGTCTCCGCCGAGGATCACGACGTAGCCGATGCCGACGATGCTCAGTCCGAGCAGCAGGCCGACCAGGGCGACGTTTCCGAATGCGAGAGGACCGCTTGCGGGCGCCCGCGCCGTGTAATAGGCGGCTGCGGGGCCGATGCTGAGGCTGCAGAGCGCGGCAGCGAGGATCACGAGCGACGTGGCGAGGTTGAACTCGCCGCGTCCGCTCGGCCCGAGCGCCCGGGCCGTCAGCACTGCAGTGCCGAGCAGCGCAAGGGCGGCGACGCCGTTCGTGAGCAGCACGCCCGACGACAGCTTCGCCAAGGTCGCGTGGCGCTGGCGGTCGCCGTCGGAAGCACTCATCTTTCGGCGTCGTGCCGCTTGCGGAGCGTGGTCCGGATCTCGTAACACGGGAAGATCCAAGGCAGGTTCTCCTCGTAGAACTCCTGCGTCCAGGAGTTTCGATTCACGAGCCGGCCCGCGAGGGCCTTCATTCGCCCCCGCCGGCGAAACTCCGACGCCGACCGGAAGACGAGCTCCACGCGCTCGAGTCGAAGCCGAGTCTCGTGACCGTAATTCGGGACGCGGCGGCGAAGCGTCTGGTCGTCCGCGTAGTAGGAAAAGGTGTAGAGCCCGAATGTGCGGCGATGGGTCGGATCGGAAAAGAAATACGGATTCGAGAAATGCGGCACGTGCGCGACCAGCGGCCCGCCGGGAACCAGGACACGTTCGACCTCGAGCAGGAGCGCTGTCAGATCCTCCACGTGCTCGAGGAAATGTGACGTGTAGATCTCGGCGACCCGGTCGTCGGGCAACGAGCGCAGAACTTCGAGCGCATCGCCGACGACGTCGACGCCCTCGCCCGCGAGCAGATCCACTCCGACATAGTCGGGGCCGCGCTTGGTCGAGCCGCAACCGAGATCGAGCTTCAGCGGTTCCCTGCCGAGGAAGTCGGTCATTCCGCCGTGTTTTCGCCTCACGCCGCTCGAGCGGCCACGCGATTCCGGACGACGCTGGTGATCTCGCCCAGCGCCGCAACCGGGTCCTGCCGCAGGCCGGAGAGGATCGATCCCGCGGCCTGCGCCGGGTCGCGGGTTCGGTCGTACACGGCGGCCCGAACGAGCAGGCGCGCGATCGTCCGTCGGCGCTCGGCACCCAGACGCTCACGCGCTTCGGGGAAGCGACGAAGGAACTCGGCAAGCAGGTCGATCCGTGCGCGTGGAAGGTTCCCTGCGAAGAGGACGTTCGTCAGGTTCCCTTCGTGCCGGCGATAGCGCATCACGGTGCGGTCCTCGTAGGCGATCCGCCAGTCGAGGGCGAGCGTCAGGTAGAGGAGATAGTCGTCGTACGAGGCGTAGTCGAGGGTGACGAACCCGACTCCGCGCGTGTCGATGGCTGCCCGACGGATCAGCGTCGTTCCCGTCATGATGAAACAGCCCCGGCGCACGAGCTCGACGAGCGGGTCGGCGTCGAGATCCCATTCCGGGTCCCACGGCACTGCCTCCCCTGTCTCGCTCCTGAACGCTTCGAACGCGGCGTGGGTCAGTCCGACCGTGGGCTCGGCGACGAGCAGTTCGACCTGGGGCCGGACTTTCCCGGGTAACCACAGGTCGTCGCTGTCGAGAAGGCCGATGAAGTCGCCTTTCGCGAGCCGCAGAGCGTGGGCTCGGGTGGCCGCGATGCCTTTCTGGCGCTCGTGGCGAATGACGACCATGCGCCCCCGAGGGGCAGCTGCCGCGCAGTCCTCGAGGACGTCTGCAGTCTCGTCGTCGGAGGCGTCGTCGATCGCGATCAGCTCGAGGGGTTCGTAATCCTGTTCGAGCACGCTCGCGACAGCGTCCGCCGCAAAGGAGACGTGATTCCGGGCGGCCATCAACACGCTGACGAGGGGCTGAGTCATCCGGCTGCGACCACCCTAGCCCGGCCCGAGGCGGGCGCCGATCACCCCGACCGAGTCGATGGCCGCAAGCACATCGACCTTCATCCCGGCGGTCTCGAGCCGGTCGACGATCACCTCGGGCGAGCCGGCAACGCGGTGATACTCGAGGACGATCCGCTGCGCACGCCGCAGCGTCTCGTCGGTCGCGCCGAGGAGGACCTCGAACTCGGTGCCTTCGCAGTCCAGCTTCAACAGGTCGCAGCCGGAGCCCACGACGTCGGCAAGCGTTACCGTCGGCACGTCGACGAAGTCACGAAGTGGCTCCCCCGACTCGATTTCCTTGCCGACCACGCTGTTTCGGGTGGAATCCACCGCACTCAGGTAGAGCCGAGCGGTGGGTGCGGCTCGGCCCACGAGCGCAGCCTGCACCGGCGAGATGCGGCGCCCGGCGACATTCGCAACGAGCGACGCGAACGTTCTGGGTTCCGGTTCGTACGCGACGACCTCCGCCCCGAGCCGCTCGGCCCACAGTGCGAAGACCCCGATGTTGGCACCGACATCGACCACACGCCATCCGGCCTCGGGCGTCAGGCCGGGCGAGCGGTACTCGCCCACGGCTATCTGCAGGGCGACGAGCCATGCGGTGTCGGCGTCGGGGGCCGACAGCGGGACGCCTGCGAAACGAGGCCTCACCGGGAGTCCGAGCTTGTGCAGGACGTGCGACGTGAAGCTGAGCCCCTCCCGGCTCCGGGTCCAGATCCGAGCCGGCATGGAAGCAGCCGCATTCATGCGGCGGAAACGGTAGGCGAAGCGCCGGCAAGGCGGCGGCCCGAGGCGCTGCACACGCCGCACGCAGCTATCCTCGCGGCTTGCCAGAGGGGAGCGTCACGGCAGCCGGCGGTCGATCCGAATCGCATGCGCAGGACGGATCGATCCGCCACATCCTCCTGGCCGCGTACCTCTACCCGCCGTGCAATGCAGTCCCGGCGCACAGACCTGCAGGGCTTCGGCGCGCGTTCGAGGCCGCCGGCATCCGTACCACCGTCCTGACGAGCCGGATCTCCGGCGCGTACGAGGACGACGGCGCAC
>JAICLM010000259.1 GCA_025927435.1 Thermoleophilia bacterium
CAGGTCGAGGAACGGCAGCCCCTGGTTGCGGTAGCGCTTCGCGATCGAGACGACGAGCCGCAGGTTGGCCTCGACCATCTCCTGCTTCGCGCGATGATCGCCGCGCTCGATGCGCTTCGCGAGCTCCACTTCCTGCGCGGCAGTCAGGAGGTCGACCTTGCCCACGTCCTTCAGGAAGAGTTGCAGCGAGTCGGCGGAGAACTCGAGGTCCGCCGGCTCCTCGACCTCCTCGACAGGCGCCGCGTAGAAGTCGCCCGCATCGGCGACGGCATCGAGCGGCGTGACCTCCTCCTCCTCGTCGGCCTCGACCACCGTCTCGTCGACGACGTCCGTTCCCTGCTGGTCGATCGCTCCCTTGCTCACGACTCCCCCTCGCTGGCCGACCATCACCTGACCGGATGCGGAACTCTCGCAAGAGAACCGGACGGACGCCATAGGCCGCTCGGCTCATCTTTGCGTGCTGTTAGTCCCACTTGCAACTAGTCCCCGGAGGAAGGTGTTCGCCTGCCTCCCGAGGCTGGTCCTCGGCCCGAGCGAGCGTGCGAGGCGGAACTCCGTGGCCGCCTGTGCGCGCTGCCCCGTCCAGGCGAGCAGGAGCCCGAGGTGGAATCGAACCGACTGGCTCTTCGGGAACCGCTTCACGAGCGGCCCGAGCCGCGAGAACGACGCCGAGAGGTTGTCCTCGTCGAAGCGGCCGACCGCCGCCGCGACCTGTGCCTCGTCCTCGTCCGGGTGCAGGCGGGCGGCGCGGGAGTAGAGCTTCTCCGCCGAGTGCTGCTTCCCGCGGCGCTGGAGCAGCACTCCCTGGAGGAGCAGCGGATCCTTGCCCTGCGGCTCGAAGATCGGGTGGCCCTGGTTGAAGAACTGCGGGTGGAGCACGGCATCGGCCTGGATCTCGTAGAACGTGTCGTAGCCGCCTGACTTCGCCGCGCGGAAGGCCTGCTCGGCGTCCGCGATGTAGCCGGCGCAGAAGAGCACGGTGCCGAAGTTGAACTGCACGACCGGATCCTTCGGGTTTCGGAGGGCGAGCGGCTCGAGGGCATGCGCAGCCGCCTTTGGCGGTTGCGCTAGTAGCTTTCGCACGGCGCCGATATGGGGCGACGGCACGCCCGGGACGATCAGGGCCTTGGGTCGCTGCTTGCACTGGGCCGTCGGCTGGGGCGGGTCCTGGCGTGTCGCGTAGACGATCCCGGCGACGATCCCGGCGGCTGCGGCCACGAGAAGCGCCACGATCAGCCGCATCCGGTTCAGGGGAGACACCGGCGGCCACGCTACCCGGAAATAGACCGTTGCCAGCTACCGTTTCCACTGTCATGACGACCTACCGCGAGCTTCTCCAGCAGACGAAGTCCGAGATCTCGGAGGTCGACGCGCGGGCGGCCCAGGAGCGCTCCGGCGCCGTCTGGATCGACGTGCGCGAGGCCGACGAGTGGCAGGAGGGCCATCTCCCGGGTGCGGTGCACATCCCCCGCGGCTACCTCGAGAGCCGCGTCGAGGCGGTCGCGCCCGACAAGTCACAGCCGGTGATCCTCTACTGCGCGTCCGCGGCCCGCTCCGCATTCGCGGCGAAGACGCTGGAGCAGCTCGGCTACACCGACGTCCATTCGCTCGCCGGCGGCTTCACCGACTGGAAGCGCAACGGGCTCGAGATCGTCATGCCGCGCACGCTCTCGCCCGAGAAGCGCACGCGCTACTCGCGCCACCTGCTGATCCCGGAGATCGGCGAGGAGGGCCAGCTGAAGCTGCTGGACGCACGGATCCTCTTGATCGGCGCCGGCGGGCTCGGCTCGCCCGCGGCGCTCTACCTCGCGGCTGCCGGCATCGGCACGCTGGGCATCGTCGACGCGGACATCGTCGACGAGACGAACCTGCAGCGCCAGATCGCACACTCGCTCGACACCCTCGGCTCGCCGAAGGTGGACTCGGCCAAGCGCGCGATCCAGGCGCTCAACCCCGACGTCGACGTCGTCACCTACCGCGAGCGGCTCACGTCGGAGAACATCGACCGCATCCTCGACGACGGCTGGGACCTGATCCTCGACGGCGCCGACAACTTCCCCACCCGCTACCTCGTCAACGACGCCTCGGTGTGGCGCGGCATTCCCGTCGTGCACGGGTCGATCTACCGGTTCGAGGGTCAGGTGACCGTGTTCAAGCCCCACGACGGACCGTGCTATCGCTGTCTCTTCCCGGAGCCGCCGCCTCCGGAGCTCGCGCCGTCGTGCGCCGAGGGCGGCGTCCTCGGGGTGCTGCCCGGCATCGTCGGGTCGCTGCAGACGAACGAGGCGATCAAGCTCGCCGCCGGGATCGGCGACCCGCTCGTCGGGCGGCTGCTCCTCTTCGACGCGCTCGCCACCGAGTTCAGCGAGGTGAAGATCGACCGCCGCGCCGACTGCCCCGTCTGCGGAGAGCATCCGACGATCACCGAGTACATCGACTACGTCGAGTTCTGCGCGAGGTGAGCGTCGTCCGCATCCCACCCGTTCTGCGCACGGAAGCCGGCGGCGAGCGCGAGGTCGAGGCCTCCGGCGACACGCTGCGCGAGCTGCTCGAGGATCTCTCGTCGCGCCTCCCGGCGCTCGGGTCGCGCGTCTACGCGGAGGGCGCGATCCGGTCGTTCGTGAACGTCTACGTCGACGGCGAGGACGTCCGCACACGCGACGGGCTCGACACGCCGGTGCGCGAGGGCTCCACCGTTATCTTGCTACCGGCGATGGCCGGTGGTTGCTAGCTCGCTGCTCGACCTGATCGGCTCGACGCCGCTCGTCGAGCTCGCCCAGCTCTCCCCGCCGGGCCGCACCATCTCCGCGAAGCTCGAAGGACAGAACCCCCCCGGCTCGATCAATGACCGCGTCGCGCTCGCGATGGTCGAGCGTGCGCAGCTCGAGCCGGGCGCG
>JAICLM010000169.1 GCA_025927435.1 Thermoleophilia bacterium
GCGATGGCGCTCAACCGCCTGATCGACGCCGGAATCGACGCGCGGAACCCACGCACGGCAGGCCGGGAGATCCCGAGCGGCCAGCTCTCGGTGGCCCAGGTCGTCGTCTTCTGCGTCGCCTCGCTCGCGCTCTTTCTCGCGGCCGTCTGGCAGCTCGACCCGATCGTGCGCTGGCTCTGGCCGATCCCGGTCGCCGGCTTCGTCGTCTATCCGTACCTCAAGCGGTTCACGTGGCTATGCCATCTCTGGCTCGGCGCTGTCGACGGCCTCGCGCCCGTCGGCGCGTGGGTTGCGATCACGGGCAAGTTGCCGTGGCAGGCGTGGACGCTCGGCGCCGCCGTCGCGCTGTGGGTGGCGGGCTTCGATTTCTTCTACGCGCTGTTCGACGAGGAGATCGACCGGCGCGAGGGCCTGCATTCGATCGTCACGCGGTTCGGCGTGCGCGGCGCGTTCCTCGGCGCCCGGCTGGCGCACGCGGCCACGATCGCCTGCCTCGTCGTGGCGGGGCTCGGCCTGTCGGTCGGCGTCCTGTACTGGCTCGGGGTCAGCGCCGTCGCGCTGCTCCTCGCGTACGAGCATTCCCTGGTGCGTCCGGGCGACCTGCGGCGGCTCGACACCGCGTTCTTCACGATGAACGGCGTGATCAGCGTCGTGTTCGCCGTGTTCGTCGTCGCCGACGCGGTCAGCTGACGACCCGCCGGGGCGCCGTGCGCACGACGCCCCGTCCGGATCCTTCTCGCTAGCTCTGCGGCCAGTGCGGGGGATGGCACCAGCGTCCCGAGCGGATGAAGCCCGCCCCGGTCGTGCTGCCTCCCAGTGAGCCCGTCGAGAAGCCTGCGTTCGGATCGAAGTCGCTTCCGAGTGAGACGACGATCCGCCCCCAGTTGTGCCTGACGAAGCCCCGGGCGATGCCGGAGGCCTTGCCGTTCGCCAGCGCCGCGTTCAGCGTTCCGTGCGCGCGGGTGCCGGCGCCCCTGATGTGGAAGACGCCGTAGACGTGGCCGACACCGTTCGTGGTGTCCACGAGGCTCCACGCGCGAATCGTGAGCGCGCCGGCGAGGCGCGGGTCCGTGCTCGCCGCCTGTCCGCGGTAGACCGCCCGCGTCGCCTGGAACGTGTCGCCTCCCGTGACCGTGCACGTGACCTGGTACTTCTTCGTGAGCGTCGGTGCGGAGAAGCTGGCGCTTGCGCCCTGCACGGACGGGGCCCTCCCGCGTGCCGCCGCCACGCCGGCGGCCATGAGCGCCGCGGTCAACACGGTCAGCGCCAACAGCGCGAGTCTCTTTCTGGACATGGTGTGTTCCCTCCTGGTCGCGGTGGTCGATGGCCGCAGTCGGAATAGAGCCGGAGTCGTCCACCGCTTCCGGCAAAGGCGGCGTAAAACGGCGGTAAATCGACGCGGGCTACCTATGCTGGCGACGTGCTGACCGCTCGGAGGCTCGGCAAGCGCTACGGGGAGAAGCGCGTTCTGCGGGGGATCGACCTCGCGCTGCCGCGCGGCGGATTCGTCGTCGTCACCGGTCCGAACGGCGCCGGGAAGACGACACTGCTGCGGATCTGCGCCGGCCTCGCGCAGCCGACCGAAGGAACGATCGAGCGACAGGCGGCGCGGGCCCAGGTCGGCTACCTCGGCCACGAGCCGCTCGTCTACCGCGAGCTGACGGCGCTCGAGAACCTCGAGCTCTACGGGCGCCTCTATCGCGTGCCGGAGCGGCGGGAGCGGATCGGGATGCTGCTCGAGCGCTTCGGGCTCTGGGAGGCCCGGCACGATCGCGTCGCCTCGTACTCGCGTGGCATGACGCAGCGGCTCGCTCTCTGCCGCGTCCTGCTGCACGAGCCGGAGCTGCTCGTGCTCGACGAGCCGTACAGCGCGCTCGACGAGGCCGGCGCCGAGCTCCTCGACGCGCAGCTCGCCGAGCTCCGCGGGGAACGCACCTGCCTGCTCGCCACCCACGACCCCGCGCACGTCCGACCGCTCGCGAGTGGAGCGCTCGCCCTGTCGACATGACCTACGTGCGTGACGTCGGCGCGCTGGCGCGCAAGGATCTCCTGCTGGAGCTGCGGGCGCGGGACACGCTGCCGGCCATGCTCCTGTTCGTCGCCGCGATCTTCGTCGTCTTCCATTTCGCGCTGCCCGGCACGCCGTCGAAGCTGGAGACGACCGGGTTCCTCTGGGTCGCGATCCTGTTCACCGCGCTGCTCGGGCTGGGTCGCGCGTTCGTGCCGGAGCGTGAGCAACGGACGATGGACGGGCTCGTGCTCGCGCCCTGCGACCGCAGCGCGATCTGGCTCGCGAAGTCGCTGGCCACGCTTGCGTTCCTCGCCGCGGCGGAGGTCGTGGCGCTGCCGCTCTACGCGCTCTTCTTCCACGGGCTCGGCGGCGCTGCGGTGGCCGCGGTCATCCTCGCCGACCTGGGGATCTGCGCCGTCGGCACCTTCCTCGGCGCGATGGCCGTCGTGACGCGGGCCCGCGACCTGCTGCTGCCGCTGCTGTTCCTGCCCCTCGCGATGCCGATCGTGGTGGGAGCCGTCGGCGCGACCGTCGTCGACTCGCCGGGCCGCTACCTCGGGTTCCTGGCGCTCTATGACCTCCTCTTCGCGGTCGTCTGCTGGGCGTCGTTCGAGTATGTCGTCGCCGAATAGCCCGGCTGCTGCGAGAATTCCCGGCGTGGGTCGCACGCGGATCCCCCTGCCGGCGCTCGCCGTGAGCTCGGTCGTGCTCGTCACGACGGCGCTCGCCTTCGTGTTCTTCGTGGCGCCGAACGACCAGAGCCTCGGCTTCTCGCAGCGGATCTTCTACTTCCACGTGTCGATCGCGTTCGCGGCGTACGCCTGCTTCATCTGCGGCGCGTGGCAGGCGCTCCGGCACCTCTGGAAGCGCGACCCCCGCGCCGATCTCGCGAGCTACGTGTGCGTCCATCAGGGGCTGATCTTCGGGACGATGGTGCTGATCACCGGCTCGATCTGGGCCAAGGTCGCGTGGGGACGCTGGTGGATCTGGAGCGAGGACGAGCTCGTCCTGTTCCTCGTCCTCTACCTCTTCTACTGCGCGTACTTCATGCTCCGCTTCTCGGTCGATCCCGGCCCGCAGCGGGCGAACCTGAGCGCGGTGTACGCGCTCTTCGGCGTCGTCCTCATCCCCGTCAGCTTCTCCGCGATCCGGCTCGCGAGGGCCTACTTCCACCCGCAGGTCTTCACGCTGCACGGCCCGAACTTCGGCGGCTGGATCCTCGTCACGTACTGCATGGCGCAGGCAGCGATGCTCGTCCTCGCGTACACGCTGTACCGGCTCGAGATCGGCGGCAAGCGGCTCGACGTGCGGCTGCGCCGCCTGAGGGAGGCGCTCGCGTGAGCACCACGGAGAAGTACGTCACCGCCGCGTACTGCGTCGTGTTCGCGCTCGTGCTCGTCTACGTCCTGATCCTTGCGCTGAAGCTGCAGCGGCTCGAGCGTGAGGTGGACGAGCTCGCCGGCCGCGTGCCCGACGAGGACACGGAGCAGGCGCCGCAGGAGCCCGCGCGCGTTGGCTGAGCTCCTCTTCTGGCCCGCGCTCCTGCTCTACGGCGAGGCGGCCGTCGGCTACCTCGGCGACGTGCGCCGGCCCGGACGCGCGGGTCGTGCCGCGACGTGGGGCGTTCGGCTCGGGTGGCTGGCGCAGACCGCGCTGCTCGCGGTGCAGGCGACGCGCGACGACGGCTTCCCGTGGGGGACGTGGGCCTCCTCGCTCTCTCTCTTCGTCTGGCTGGTCGTCTCGGCCTACCTCATCTGGGGCTGTCGCCGGCCCTACCGGCTGCTCGGCCTCGTCGTCATGCCGCTGGCGGTGGCGCTGCTCGTCGTCGCCCGCGCCGGCGGCGGGACGGGGATCGGCAGCGCAAGCCATTACTCGAATCTCTTCCTCATCGTGCACGTCGGGCTCGTGCTCGCCGCCTTCGCCGGGTTCACGCTCGCGGCCGCGCTGTCAGGGCTGTTCGTCTGGCAGGAGCGGCGGCTGAGGACCCGTCCGGCGACCGTGCTGCGCAGGCAGATGCCGGCGCTCGCGACGCTCGATTCCCTCGCGTTGCGGACGGTCGCATGGTCGGTGCCGCTGCTGACGCTCGGAGCTGCCGTCGGACTCGTCCGTCTCGTTGCCCGCGGCGACCGGCTCGACGCGCTCATTGCCGTGACGCTGGTGACCTGGCTCGTCTGGTGCGCCTATCTCGGGCTGCGTCTCGTCGGCCGCTGGACGGGACGGCGTGCCGCCTACGTCGCTCTTGCAGGCTTCGTCCTCGTCGTCGTCGTCCGGCTCGCCCTCCCCGCGACCCACTTCGCATGATGCGTCTCGTCCTCATCGGTACCTCCCACCACCATGCACCGGTTGAGTTGCGCGAGCAGGTGGCGCTCGAGCGCGACGACGCGCAGGCGCTCGCCGCCCGGCTGGCGGGAGAGGGACGCGAGGCGGCCTGCCTCTCGACCTGCAATCGCACCGAGCTGTACCTCGCTGCCGAGGACGCGGAGCAGGCCGAGCAGGATGCGGTCGCCGCACTTGCCTCGCTCGGGCCGGAAGTGGAGCCTGCGCTCTACCGGCTCCAGGACCGCGCAGCCGCGCACCACCTCTTCCGCGTCGCCGCAGGCCTGGACTCGCTCGTACCGGGAGAGGGGGAGATCCTCGGCCAGGTGCGGGTCGCACACGAGCTCGGAACGACCGGCCCGTTGCTCGACCGGGTCTTCAGGCAGGCGCTCCACGCCGGCCGGAAGGTGCGGACGGAGACCGCGATCGGCCAGAGCCCGGCCTCCGTATCGGCTGCGGCGGCCGCGCTCGCCGAGCAGGTCTTCGGCAGCCTCGAGGGCCGCTCGATCTTGCTCCTCGGCGCGGGCAAGGTGAGCGAGCAGGCCGCGCGCAACCTCCGCAGCCGAGGCGCGGGGATCGCGCTCGTCGCCAACAGCAAGACCGAGCGCGAGCGGATCGGCGAGGAGCTCGTCCACGCCGACGTCGTGATCGCCTCGACCAACGCACCCGGGCTCGTGCTCGAGGCAGAGACGGTGGCCGGGGTGCTGCGGAGCCGCAAGGGCCGCCGGCTCCTACTCATCGACCTCGCCGTTCCGCGCGACCTCGACTCCGC
>JAICLM010000011.1 GCA_025927435.1 Thermoleophilia bacterium
ACCGTGATCACGATCTCCTCGGGCGCGGAGTCCGCGAGGTCCATCGCGATGCGCCCGAGGCGGGACGCGAGCGGGACGTACGGCCCGAGCACCTCGAGGTCGTCGGCGCCGATCACGGGGATGTTGACGGCGTTCGAGACCGGGCCTCCCTCGAGCGCCGCCGCGACCTGCTCCGCGACGATCAGGCCCGCCCGGTCCTGCGCCTCCCCGGTCGACGCCGCCAGGTGGGGCGTGACGACCACGTTGTCGAGCGCGAGCAGCGGGCCCGAGTACGGCTCGTCGCAGAAGACGTCGAGGGCCGCGCCGGCGACCTTGCCGGAACGAAGCGCCTCGAGCAGCGCAGCCTCGTCGACCAGCGGGCCGCGTGCGGCATTGACGATCCGCACACCGGGACGCATCGCTTCGAACGCAGCGGCGTCGACGGAGCCGCGTGTCTCCGGCGTCAGCGGTAGGTGCAGCGTGAGAAAGTCGGAGGCCACGTACACGTCCTCCGGCGCCTCGACCTGATCCGCGCCGAGCTCGCGGAAGCGCTCCGCCGTGACGTACGGGTCGTAGGCGATGACGCGCATCCCGAGCCCGAGCGCGCGGCGGGCCACCTGCTGGCCGATCCGCCCGAAGCCGAGGACGCCGAGCGTCTTGCCGGCGAGCTCGATCCCGCCGTACGTGCTCCGCTCCCAGCGGCCCTGCTTGAGCGCGGCGTGCGCCTGCGGGATGTTGCGGGCGAGCGCCACGAGCAGGCCGATCGTGTGCTCGGCGGCGGAGACGACCGTCGACTCCGGCGCGTTCGCGACGATGATCCCGCGCCTGGTCGCCGCGTCGACGTCGACGTTGTCGACGCCCACGCCGGCTCGGCCGATCACCTTCAGGCGCTCGGCGCGCTCGATCACGTCGGCGGTCAGCTTGGTCGCGGACCGGACGACGACCGCGTCGTAGCCGCCGATGATCTCGTCGAGCGCGCTCTCGGCGTCGACGTCCACCTCGAAGCGTGAACGGAGCAGGTCGATCCCCGCCTCTGAGATCGCCTCGCGAACGAGGACGCGCTCGGTCACGTGCGGGAAGGTTCGGCGCTGAAACCCTCGAGCGCCGCCGTAACGGCGACGCCGCGCTCGACGTCGGCGCCGAGGTCTGCGAGCACGAGCTCGACGGCGCCGATCTGCGTCGTGATGTCGAAGACGTCGAACCAGCCGATGTGGCCGAGGCGGAAGATCTTCCCCTTCAGCTCGCCCTGGCCGTTCGCGATCGTGATCCCGAAGCGGTCACGGACGCCGCGGATGACGTCGCCGGAGTCGACTCCGGCGGGAGCGCGGACCGCGGTCACGACCGCGCTCCGATCCTCGTCCGGGGAGAAGAGCTCGAGCCCGAGCGCCTTCACGCCCGCGCGGGCGGCGCGGCCGAGGCGAGTGTGGCGGTCGAAGGCAGCTTCCAGCCCCTCCTCGAGCAAGAGATCGAGTGCGACGTCGAGCCCCGAGACGAGCGAGACGGGCAGCGTGACCGGCGCGTCGAGCGTCTGCTGCGCCTTGCGCGTCCGCTCCCAGTCGAAGTAGAAGCGCGGCGAGGAACCCGTGGCGCTCAAAGCCGTCTCGGAGACAGCGACGAGTCCGAGGCCGGGCGGCGACATGAGCGCCTTCTGCGAGCCGGAGACGACGACGTCGAGACCCCACGCGTCGGTCTCGCACGGGACCGCGCCGAGGCTCGAGACCGCGTCGACGACGACGAGCGCGCCGGACTCCTTCGCGGCCGCCGCCAGTGCAGGGACGTTGGAGACGACACCGGTGGAGGTCTCGGACTGCACGAACCAGACCGCCTTCGCCTCCCGCTCGCCGAGGCGCGCCCGGAGGTCGTCCGGATCCGGCGTCTCGCCCCAGGCGTAGCGGAGCACGTCCACGTCGGCGCCGAACGCGGTCGTCATCGCGACCCAGCGGTCGCCGAAGCTCCCCGCCGAGACGACGAGATGCCGCTCGCCGGGGGAGACGAGGTTCGCGACGGCCGACTCGAAGGCGCCGGTTCCCGAGGCTCCGAAGAGCAGCACGTCGCTCTCCGTGCGGCAGACCTCGCGCAGGCGGTCGAGCACGCGCTCGTAAACCGGCAGGAACTCGGGGGCGCGGTGGTGGACGACGGGCGCACCGACCGCAGCCAGGACCTCGGGGGGCACGGGCGTCGGCCCCGGCGTGAACAGGTACCGCTTCGTCGCCATGGCCCGAGCGTAGCGTTCTAGTCTGCTGCCGTGGACGCGCTCGTCGCCTTCGCCGCCGCACTCCTCGCCTTCCGGCTCGCCGGGCTGCTGGCGGCGCGGTACCGGAGCGGTCGACGTCCCGAGCTGCTCGCCTGGTCGGCCGGGCTCGCCGCCTACGCGGTCGCGGCCGCCGCGATCGCCTGGGGCGAAGCCGCGGGCTGGGACGAGCGCACCTTCCGCGTCTACTACGCGGCCGGAGCCCTGCTGACCGCGCCGCTGCTCGGCGCGGGCTCACTGCTTCTCGCCGGTCGCCGGCGCGCGGCGCCCGTGACCCTTGTCTATGCCGGACTCGCCGTCGGCATCGCGCTCGCGGTGCCCGTGCACGGAGCGTTCGCGGCGCACGGGATCCCGGCGGCGCAGGATCACCTCGACTTCCTGCCGGCGCGGCTGCTGGCGATCGCCGCCAACATCGCGGGGACGCTCGCCGTCGTCACTGTCGCCCTGCGCTCCTTCCGGCGCCGGCCGCTGGGGAACGCCTTGATCATCGCCGGCATCGCCGCAGCTGCGGCCGGTAGCGGTCTGGCAGGCCTCGGGGCCGCGGGGAGCGCCGTGGGGATCGCGGTAGGAGCCGCGCTGCTTTACGCAGGATTCGTCGCTCCCGCGCACATTTCGGTGTCTTTTAGGCCCAAATTGGCTAATCGCTGAGTTACAAGCGTTGTCTTAACAAGGTACAAACGTGACGACCGCTACGATCGCCCGACCGATCGCATAAGCCGCGCCGAGCGGTGCTCGCCCAGGGCGCTCTTCCCGCCCGTTCGGCCTCCGACTTGCAATCGATTACCGGGAGGTACACGTTTTGCGGCGCTCCATCCTGGCCTGCGGGCTCCTGCTCGCGTTCCTAGGCCTGACCACTGCGGCGGCTGCGGCCGCGGCTTCACAAGACAACGAAACAAGCTCGAGCCTCACCACGGGGACCACCACGACGACCGCTACCACGACCCGGGCTCGTACCGGCCCGTCGCGCTGGGAGCTGCGGACGGCGGCCCGGTGGCGGCGCCACATCAGCCGCTTCCGCAGGGACACGCGGCACTGGCTGACGGTGATGAAGGGCCGCCCGCCGGCCGGCGACGCACGGAGGCTCGCCACGCGGTCGCTCACGCGGCTTCATCGGATCGAACGGCGCTGGCGGCAGCGCGCACACCGTGCGTGGTGGCGTGCCACGCACCCGCCCTATCTCCAGGCCTGGCTCTGTATCCATCGCTACGAAGGCAGCTGGGCGGATCCGGGCAGCCCCTACTGGGGCGGGCTCCAGATGGATCTCTCGTTCCAGCAGGCCTACGGCGGCTGGCTCCTCCGCCACAAGGGCACGGCCGACCACTGGAGCGCGCTCGAGCAGATCTGGGTCGCGGTGCGCGCGGCACGCACGCGGGGCTTTTCTCCGTGGCCGAGCACGGCGCGTAGTTGCGGCGTGTACTAGTGTTTTTCCCTGCACCTGTGCTATTTCGACGGCCCGCTGACGCGGGCCGTCGTCATTTTGCCGTCAATTAGACTTGACAAAGACATCATTGTGATGTCATAGTGCCGCCATGCAGGTCGACGGTCTCATCCAGGCGCTTCGGGAGGATCTCGTGCGCGTGGCGGCTCTCGGTGACGAGAACACGTCGCGCGCGGCCGAGCTCCTCTCGGTCGCGATCGAGTCCTCCCTCGGCAGAAGGATTCAGGACGCACTCGCCGAGGCGGCACTCGAGCTCAACGACCAGCTCGAGTCCTCGCACGTCGAGTTGCGCATCGCCGGCCACGACCTCCAGCTCGTGCTCGTCCGCGAGGACGGCACGATGCCGGAGCAGGCCGACGAGGCCTACTCCGCCCGCATCACGCTCCGGCTCCCCGAGAGCCTGAAGCAGCGGGTCGAGTCCGCCGCCGCGCGCGAAGGCGCGTCCGTCAACACGTGGCTCGTCCAGGCGCTCCAGCGGGCTGTCGAGCCCCGCCGCTCGTCGTCCTCCGGAAGTCGCAACCGTCTCACCGGCTACGGCCGCAACTGAAAGGAGAGAGGCAATGTTCCCCGACTACCAGGAAGTCCTCAGGCTCCGCGAACGGCCCATCCGCCCCGACCGGCGCCAGGCTCCTCGCGACAGCGAGATCCGGCTCCGCGTCAAGCGGCGCACCTGGGTGTACCTCTGAGATGTTGGAGCGCACGTTCCATACTCCCCTGCCTCTCGAGCTCGAGGTCGGCATACCCTCCGGCGACGTCGAGGTCGAGACCACCGAGGGCGAGGAGTCGAACATCGTCGTCGACGGCGACGACCGCCTGCTCGAAGAGGTCGAGATCCGCCACGACGGCGACCGCCTCGTCGTCGCCTATCGCGGCAAGGGAAAGTTCGGCTTCTCGCTCTCCCCGCTCACGCTCGTCTTCGGTAGCGAGCTGCGCGTCCGGGCCAGCATCCCGCACGGCGCCGGAGTCAAGGTCAAGACTGCGTCGGCTGACACGCAGCTCGAGGGCCACTTCGGCCCGCTCGGGATCAACTCCGTCTCCGGCGACGTCCGTGCGCGCGGCGAGATCTCCGGTAGCGCGAGCGTGAAGACGGTCAGCGGCGACGCCGACCTCGACCGGGTCGCCGGGGACCTGTCCGCGCACACCGTCTCGGGCGACCTCCGGATCGGCCCCGTCGACGGCTCGGCGGATCTGAAGTCGGTGTCCGGCGACCTCCACCTCCAGTCGGTGACCGCCGGCGACGTCCGCTTCTCGAGCGTCTCCGGCGACATCGAGATCGGGATCGCCAACGGCTCCGCACTCGACGTCGACGCGGGCTCGACCTCGGGCGACCTTTCGTCGGAGGTTCCGCTGGCGAGCGAGCCCGTGGCCGGCGAGGGAGAGGCCATGCCGACCGTCGTCCTCCGGGGCCGCACCGTCAGCGGCGACGTCAAGGTGTTCCGCGCGGTCTGATGCGCGTCCTTCTCTCCTACCGCGACGCACGGCTGCTGCTGGCCGGCCAGATGCTCTCGGCGTTCGGCGACTGGGCGATGCTGATCGTGCTCGCGGTCTGGATGAAGTCCCTGACCGGGTCGAACGCGCTCGCGGGCCTGACGTTCTTCGTCTTCGCCGCCGGGTCGCTGCTTGCTCCACTCGGCGGGCTCCTCGCCGACCGCGTGCGCCGCCGGCCGCTGATGATCGCCGCCGACTGCGTGCTCGGCGCGTTCGTCCTCGTGCTCCTTCTCGTCCACGACCGTGGCGACGCGTGGCTGATCTACGCGGTCGCGTTCGCGTACGGCGCGCTCGGCACCGTCTTCTTCCCCGCCCGCGCTGCGCTGCTCAAGATCATGCTCCCCGAGGAGCTGCTCGCGGACGCGAACGGAGCGCTCACCGCCACGCGGGAAGGCCTTCGCATCATCGCCCCGCTCGCCGGCGCAGGCCTCTACACCCTGCTGGGCGGCGGGGCGGTCGCGGTGCTCGACTCCGCGACCTTCGCGGCGTCGGCCCTCTTTCTCTCGCGCATGCGCGTGCCGGAGGCGAAGCCTGCTCCGCCCGAGCACCACTTCGTACGCGAGGTGACGGCCGGCCTGCGCCACGTCTGGGAGACGCTGCCTCTGCGCCAGGTGGTCGTGGGCGTGGCCCTCGCCCTTCTCGTCGTCGGCTTTTCCGAGACGCTGATCTTCGCGGTCATGGCGGCGCTCGGCGAGCCGCCCTCCTTCTTCGGCGTCTTCGCCACCATCCAGGGGGTTGGCTCGATCGCCGGCGGCGTCACCGCTGCTGCCGTCCTGCGCCGCGTCGGCGAGGGACATCTGGTCGGAATGGGGCTCGCGCTGTTCGCCGTCGCGGACCTCTGCCTGATCGCACCCTCACTCCCCGTCGTGCTCGTGGCGGGCCCCGTGGCCGGGATCGGTGTCGCCTGGGCGATCGTCGGCTTCTCGACGGCGCTGCAGACGCGAACCCCGCTCGTGATCCAGGGCCGCGTCTCGGCGGCCGCCGACCTCACGCTCTCGGTCGCGCAGGCCACGTCGATCGCGACCGGCGCCGTGCTCTCGACTCTCGTCGACTTTCGGATCCTGTTCGTGGTCATGGCAGGCGTCGTCCTGGCCAGCGCCGCCTACCTCCTCACCCGGCGGGAGCCGACCACGGCGGCTGCGACGATGGAGGCGTGACCGAGCTCGTCCCTCTGCGGCGCAACCGCGACTTCCTGCTTTACCAGAGCGGCGGGCTGCTCTCGACCTTCGGGTCGGGGATCTCCCAGATCGCGTACCCCCTGCTCACGCTCACGTTGACGCACTCGGCTGCGAAGACGGGTTACGTCGGCGCAGTGGAGTTTGCGCCGCTCGTGCTGCTGAGCGTGCCGGCCGGAGTGGCCGCCGACCGGTTCGACCGCCGGCTCCTGATGATCGCCTCGGACGTGGTCGGGTCGACCGCGCTCGGACTGCTGGCGGCGGCAGTCCTGATGGGGAACGCGGAGTTCTGGATGGTCGCGCTCGTCGCGTTCGTCGACATGAGCGCGGCGGTTGTCTACCGCTCGGGCTCGAGCGGAGCGATGAAGGCGGTCGTCCCGCAGCCGCAGCTCGCCGATGCGTCGAGCGTGACGATGGCGCGCATGTCGACGGTGCGACTCGTCTCGCCGCCGTTGGGCGGCGCGCTCTTCGGCCTCGCTCGGGGGCTGCCGTTCCTCGTCGACTGTGTGTCGTACCTCTTCTCGACCGCATCCCTGCTCCTGATGCGGACCCCGTTCCAGGAGGAGCGCGTGCCGGGCACGCGGACCCCGTTCCGGGAGGGTCTCGCGTACTTCTGGAGCATTCCGTTCCTGCGCACCACCGTCGGCATGATCGCGGCCAGCAACGTCGTTGCCGTGGGAGCGCCGATCGCGGTCATCATCCTCGCCCATCGGGAGGGGCTCTCGAGCGCCGCGATCGGCGGTTTCATCGCGATCCAGGGCGTGATGCTCCTCGTCGGGTCGGCGGTGTCGCCGCTGTTGCGGCGGCTCTTCCCGATGCGGCTGATCCTGCTCTCGGAGTTCTGGATGGCGCTCGTCTACATCGCCTTCGTCATCTATCCCAACGTCTGGGTCCTCGCTGCCTGCACCGCGTTGCATGCGTTCTGGTTCCCGAACACCGACTCGGCGATCCAGGCGTACTCGTACGCGCTCATCCCGGACCGCTTGCTCGGCAGGGCCATGGCCGCGTCGAACACCTTGCGTGCCGGGTCGGCGCCGCTCGGCCCGCTCCTCGCCGGGCTCCTGCTCGCGCACACGACGCCGCAGATCGCGATTGCAGTGCTTGCTGCTCCGGTCGTCGTCGCCGCAGCGCTCGGGACGGCCAGCTCTGCGCTGCGCGACCTACCTAGCCTCGCTGAAGCTTCTCCCGCAGGAGCTGGTTGACGACCTTCGGGTCAGCCTTGCCTTGCGTCTCGCGCATCACCTGGCCGACGAAGAAGCCGAGCACGCCCTCCTTGCCGCCGCGGTAGGTCTCGGCCTGCTCGGGGTGTGCCGCGATGACCGCTTCGATCACGGGCGCGAGCGCATCCTCGTCGCCCAGCGCCGTGCGTAGAAGGTAGTCCTCGGGGTCGATCGGGCCATCCGCCGCAGCGGCGAACGCCTCGTCCAGTGCCTCGCGCGTGAGGTTGGCGTCCACGATCCGCGCGAGTGCGGGCGCGTTCTCGGGCAGGAAGTCGCCGCGGTTCATCGCAACGGCGGCGGCCGTCTTCCATTCGAGCCCCTCGGCCGCCAGTGCTTCCGCCTTCCACTCGTTGCCGGTGACGACGAGCTCCTCCGCGGACGCGAAGCCGAGCTTGCCTGCCAAACGCCGGATCCGGTCGCCGGGCTGCTCGCGTACCTGCCCGCGCAGCCGCTCGACGAGCTCCGCCGGCGGCTCGACCGGGACGAGGTCGGGCTCGGGGAAGTAGCGGTAGTCGTCCGCCTCCTCTTTCGAGCGGTGCACGGTGAGCCGGTCGGTGGTGTCGTCGTAGTCGTACGTCGACTGGGCGACCTCCTCCCCGGCCTCGTGCGCGGCGACCTGCTGCCGGAAGGCGGCGTCGATTGCGCGGCCGATGAACCGGAAGGAATTCATGTTCTTGATCTCCCACCGCGGCCGGAAGCCCTCTTCGCCGGCGCGCCGCACCGAGACGTTGACGTCGGCCCGCAGCGTCCCCTTCTCCATGTCCGCGTCCGAGACGTCGAGCTCGCGAATCGTCTGCCGCAGTAGGCGCAGATACGACATGGCCTCGTCGGCCGAGCGAAGATCCGGCGCGCTCACGATCTCGAGCAGCGGCGTGCCGCCGCGGTTGAAGTCGACGAGGCTGTAGTCGGCACCGACCGAGCGGCCGGTCGTGCCGCCGGCGTGGACGGTCTTCGCCGCGTCCTCCTCGAGGTGCGCGCGCACGATGCCGATCTCACGGTCGCCCTCCTCGGTCGGCAGGAGGAACCGGCCCGGGCCGCAGAGCGGAGCCTCGTACTGGCTGATCTGGTAGCCCTTCGGCAGGTCGGGATAGAAGTAGTTCTTGCGTGCGAAGACGGCGCGCTCGGCGATCTCGCAGTCGAGGGCCAGGCCGAGCAGGATCGTCATCTCGATCGCGCGCGCGTTCGGGACGGGCAGCGCGCCGGGATGGGCGAGACAGACGGGGCACGTGTGCGTGTTCTCGGCGGCGCCGTACTCGAGCGCGCAGCGGCAGAACATCTTCGTGCGCGTCTTGAGGTGGACGTGCACCTCCAGCCCAACGACGAGCTCCCACTCAGGCGGCGCGGTCACGGAGCTTCTCCTTCGCCTCGTGCAGCGCCGCTTCGACGTCCTCGTGCACTTCGACCATGCCGAGCCGGTGCTCGAGCGGGCCGTGCGTCTCGATCAGCCACAGCTCGCGCTCGCCTGCCTCGAGCTGGAGCTTCACGTCGCCGACGAGGACGGCGCGCGAGCCGTCGAGCACCCGCGGGTGCTCGCCGAAGACGCGCTCGACCGCGAGGACGAAGTCCGCTGCGGGATCCTCGAACCGCATGGTCATCGCAGCCGCTCCGGCACCGGGTCGAAGTCGATCGCCCGCTCGAGCGCATGCCCGATCCGGAAGAGCGTGTTCTCGGCGAACTGCGGGCCGATCAGCTGCAGCCCGACCGGCAGTCCCTCCGAGAGCCCGCACGGGACGCTGAGCCCGGGCAGGCCCGCCATGCAGGAGGGGATCGTGAGCAGATCGCTGAGGTACATCGCGATCGGGTCGGCGGTGCGGGCGCCCAGCGGGAAGGCGACGGTGGGCGAGGTCGGCGAAACGAGCGCGTCGAAGGTCTCGAAGAGCGCGTCGTGCTCGCGCTTGATCACCGTCCGCACCTTCTGGGCCTGGCCGTAGTACGCGTCGTAGTAGCCGGCCGAGAGCGCGTAGGTGCCGACCATGATCCGCCGCTTCGGCTCGTCGCCGAAGCCCTCCTCGCGCGTCTGCTTGTACATCTCGAGCCGCTCGGTCGCGTCGGCGCGGTGGCCGTAGCGGACACCGTCGTAGCGGGCAAGGTTGGACGAGGCCTCGGCCGGCATGACGAGGTAGTAGCAGGCCATTCCGTACTCGACGGACTGCGGTAGCGAGCACTCCCCCACCTCGGCCCCGAGCTCCTCGAGCTTCGCGATCGCGCCGCGCACCGCCTCCATCACGCCGGGCTCGATCCCCTCCGTCTCGTTCAGCTCCTTCGGGACGCCGATCCTCATTCCGCGCAGGTTTTCGCCCTCCGGCAGCTCGACCGGCTCCGGCAGCTCGACCGTCGTCGAGTCGCACTCGTCGCGCCCGGCGATGATCGAGTACAGGAAGGCGCAGTCGCGGACGGTGCGTGCGACCGGACCGACCTGGTCGAGGCTCGAGGCGAGCGCGACGATGCCGTAGCGCGAGACGGTGCCGTAGGTCGGGCGCAGGCCGACGTTGCCGCAGAGCGCCGAGGGCTGCTTGATCGAGCCGCCGGTGTCGGAGCCGAGCGCCCACGGTGCGAGCCCGCCGCTGACGGCCGCGGCCGAGCCTCCGCCGGAGCCGCCGGGCACGCGCGTGGGATCCCAGGGGTTGTGCGACGGGCCGTACGCGGAGTTCTCGGTCGAGGAGCCCATCGCGAACTCGTCGGTGTTCGTCTTGCCGAGGATGCTGAGCCCCTGGGCCTTGAGCCGCTCGGCGACGGTCGAGTCGTACACGGGGAGGTAGCCGTCCAGGATCTTCGAGCCCGCGGTCGTGGGGATTCCCTTCGTCCCGATCACGTCCTTGACCGCGATCGGCAGGCCGTCTCCGCTCGGCTCGTCACAAACGTGGAGGTAGCAGTGGAGCTCGGGGTCGCGGTCGTCGATCGCGGCGCGGTAGGCGGCGAAGAGCTCGGCGCCCGAGACCTCACCTGCCTCGAGGAGCCGGTTCGCCTCCTCTGCGGTGAGCCGGAGCGTGTCGATCACCCCCCACCTCCAGGCGGCACCCTGAAGAAGTCGCCCTCGCGCTCGGGCGCGTTCGCGAGCGCTTCCTCGACGGGCAGGCAGGGCCGCGGCTCGTCGTCGCCCAAGACGTTGACGACCTCGAGCGGGTGCGAGGTCGGCGGCACGTCGGAGAGGTCGAGCTCGGAGACCTTCGAGACTGCGTCGAGGATGTCGTTGAGCTGGCCCTCGAGCCGCTGGATCTCTTCCTCGCGGAGCTCCAGGCGAGCGAGGTGCGCCACGTGCAGAAGCTGTTCGCGGTCAATCGCCATCTTCGTTCGATCCTCCCAAAAGAAAGGGCCCCTTGCCGGGGCCCTCTCAACCGTGGTCCGACAGGTTCTCTAGATCGCCTGGACGTTCGCGGCCTGCGCGCCTTTGTCGCCCTGAACGACTTCGAACGACACGCGCTGACCCTCGGTCAGCGACTTGTAGCCGTCCATCGTGATCGCGGAGAAGTGGACGAAGACGTCATCGCCGCCTTCACGCTCGATGAAGCCGTAGCCCTTCTCGTTCGAGAACCACTTTACGGTGCCCTCAGCCAACCCTTCCTCCTTGCAGAAAAACGACGGCCCGGGCACCGAGCCGCCGACCTTTGCTGAAACAGGCCGGAGTCTAGCTCAGTTTTTCCGGGTTGCAACGACTGCGGGCCTGCGCAATCGCGCTGCCGTAACGGCGTTCTGGAGCACCATCGCGATCGTCATCGGACCAACGCCGCCCGGGACCGGGGTCATGTAGGCCGCCCGCTCCATGGCGGCAGGGTCGACGTCGCCCAGCACCTTGCGGGTCGAGTCATCCCGGTTCATCCCGACGTCGATCACCGTCGCGCCCACCTTGACCATGTCGGCCGAGACGAGGTGCGTGCGCCCGACGGCGGCGACGAGAACGTCGGCGTCGAGCGTGTGGCGCTCGAGCTCCTGCGTGCGCGAGTGGCAGATCGTGACCGTCGCGTTGCGCTGGAGGAGCAGGTGCGCCACCGGCTTGCCGACGATGGCGGAGCGGCCGACGACGACGGCGTGCCCCCCCTCGAGCGGGATCTCGTACTCGTCGAGCATCCGCATGATCCCGAGCGGCGTGCCCGGAACGAGCGTCGGCCGGCCGAGGTACAGCCGGCCCGCGTTGACGGGATGGATGCCGTCGACGTCCTTGGCTGGATCAATGGCCTCGATCACGCGGTTCTCGTCGATATGGTCGGGCAGCGGCAACTGGACGAGCAGTCCGTCGATGCCGTCGTCGGCGTTGAGCTCGGCGATCGTCTCCAGCAGCTCCTCCTCCGCCATGTCCGCGGGGAGCTTGAGGTCGCGTGCGTCCATGCCGGCCTCGGTCGCGGCCTTCTGCTTCAGATCGATGTAGATGTGCGACGCGGGGTCGTCGCCGACGAGGACGGTGGCGAGCCCGACGTGGCCGAGCTCGGCGACCGAGGCGGCCACCTCCTCTCGCACCTTCGCGCCGAGCGCCTTGCCGTCGATGAGGGTGGCGGTCACCGCAGCGAGGTTACCCCGGTGGGCGCCCGCCACGTCCCTCCTGCGCGCAGGTGGGACTCCTCGTCCGTCAGCCCGCGCGCCCGGTACCGGGCCTGGGGATCGTCCTCGAAACGAAGCTCCACTAGGCTCCGCACGATGCCACGCCTGTCGCGCAAGAACGACCCGGCCTCGATTCTCGCCCGGCAACAGGCGCTCGGGCTGCCGGAGGCCGACGTCGCGCCGTACGCGAAGGCGGCCGAGTCGGTGAGCGGACTCGTCTCCCTCCCCGTCTCCGTCGCCCAGCTCCAGGTCTCGCTCGGCGACTACGAGCTCTCGGAGGACGGCGAGGTAGTCGAGACCGGCCGGGCCGAGGAGGAAATCGTCGTCCCGCTCGCCCACACCGAGGGAGGGTTGACCGCCTCGGTGCAGCGCGGCGCGAAGGCGATCGCGGAGTCGGGCGGAGCGCGAACATACGTGATTGCTGACCGGATCACCCGAGCATCCTGCTTCGTTTGCAAAGACTCGGGAGACGCGCTCGCGCTCGCGCGCTGGATCGAGGGCGAGGTGCCCGCGATGCGCGACTTCCTGCGCGAGAGCGACTCGCCGGAGCTGTCGCGCCATGCAGTCCTGCGGGAGGCGAAGACGCACGTCGTCGGCCCGATGTGCCACGTCCTCTGGCGCTTCACGACCGGCGACGCCTTCGGCGCGAACATGATGACCCGCAACGCGTACGCCCTCAACATGGCTTACGTCCTGCCCCAGGCGCCGGTGCCGATCGAGCGGACGATCCTCGAGGCGAACATGGGCGGCGACAAGAAGCCGTCCTTCGAGTACTTCCAGCAGGGGCACGGCAAGACGGTGATCGCCGAGACCACGCTGAGCGAGGCCGCGATCGAGCGCGTGCTGCGGACGACGTTGACCGACCTCGAGGAGCTCGCCTGGGCCGGCACGCACGGCGCCGTCGCCTCCGGCATGCAATCGGTGGCCTTCACGCCGGCTTCCGCGATCGCGGCGGTCTTCGCGGCGACCGGCCAGGATCTCGGCCTCGTCGGCACGAGCTCGATGGCCCACGGGACGGAGCAGCGCGTCGAGGGCGGCCTCCACGTCTCGATCCGCTTCCCCGGCATCGAGGTCGGCACGGTCGGCGGCGGCGCGACGCTTCCCGATCCGGCGCGCTGGCTCGAGCTGATGGGCTGCGCCGGTCCGGGCAAGGTCTACCGGCTGGCGCAGCTCGTGGCGGCGACGGCGCTCGCGCTCGAGATCAGCGCCTCGGCGGCGATGGCGACCGCCGGCAGCGAGAACTTCTTCCGTGCCCATTTCGAACGCGGCGGGCTGCGCTAGCGCGGGTCGGCTAACGTCCGGACGTCGGAGCCGCGCGACCCGAGGGGGAGAGATGACGACATTCGACAACCGGCCCAACACGGCGGTCCTCGTGATCGACGTCCAGAACGGCGTCGTGGGCGACGCGTACGAGCGGGACGCCGTCGTGGCGAACGTCGGCACCGTCGTCGAAAAGGCGCGCGCTGCCGAGGTGCCGGTCGTCTGGGTGCAGCACTCGAGCGACAACCTCGCGCGGGGAAGCGAGGAGTGGAAGATCGTCCCGGAGCTGAGCCCCGAGGCGGACGAGCCGCGCGTCGAGAAGCGCTATCCCGACTCGTTCGAGGACACACCGCTCGAGCCGGTCCTCGCCGACCTCGCCGTCGGGCGCCTCGTCGTGGTCGGCGCGCAGACGGACGAATGCGTTCGCTCGACCCTGCACGGCGCACTCGTGCGCGGCTACGACGCGACGCTGGTGAGCGACGCCCACACCACCGAGGATCTCTCGCCGTGGGGCGCGCCCCCGCCGGAGCTCGTCATCGCGCACACGAACCTCTACTGGGGCAATCACGAGGCTCCCGGGCGGACTGCCGGAACGGTCGAGGCCAAGGACGTCGACTTCGCCGGCTGACGACTCGAACGCTCGGGCCGTCTCCGCGTTGGTCCCTCGTTGGCGCAGAGACTTACTCTTCAGCCCGTGCACGGCCGCTGGATCGCAAGTGTCGGCTCCGCGTTCCTAATCGCGGTGGCCGTCGGCTGCGCGTCCGGCGGTGCGGCGGCGAAAGCGCAAAAGCAGGTGACGCCCTGCGGGACGGCGACCGCCCCCACCTGGTCTCCAGACGGAACCCGGATCGCCTGGTACGGCTACCGCTGGCCGCGGCCGCCGCACCACCATGCTGCCGGCAGCTCCAACACCCTGCGGGCGATCTGCATCTCGGACGCGAACGGGAAGCACGTCCACCGGCTCCGCAACACGGCCTGCAGCCGGCACTGTCCCAGCGCCTTCGGCGATCCACCGGACCGGCTCGACTGGGCGGCACCGACGCTGATCCTCTCCGCCAACGATCTGGGGATCTACACCGTCCCGATCGGCCAGAAGCCGAGGCTCCTCGGCAAGGCAGGCCCAGTCCCGTTCTCCGTCGACGCGCGCGGCGATCGCGTCGCAAGCGGGGTCAACGAGTGCTCCGACTGCTCCGGGCCGGTGAAGGTCCTCGGCGTCCCGTCCGGCTCCGTCGTCGGTCTCGTCGGCGGGGCGAAGCTGAACAACAGCGCCCCCAGCCTTTCACCCGACGGGACCCAGGTCGTCTTCGCGCGCAGCCCCGCCAGGAACGCCGGAACGTGGCCGGGGATCTGGACCGCCGCGGCCGACGGCAGCCACCTCCGGCGGCTGGAGCAGAAGGGCAACAACCCGCTCTGGTCGCCCGCCGGCGATCGGATCGCCTACCTCGCCCCCGCCGGGACGCATTCGGTGTGGCGTCTCGTCGCCCCGCAGGGCGGTGCGAGCACGACGCTCCTGCGCAACGGCCCTGGAACCGTCTTCGGCTGGTCTCCCAACGGCCGCTGGATCGCGTTCCCGGACTCGAAAGGAAGGCTCGCCGTCATCGACGTCACGACACGGAAGGTGCGGCGGCTGCTGAAGCTCCAGCTTCCGTACAGCGCGTCGAGCGTTGCCTGGTCGCCGAACTCGCGGCAGCTGCTGGTGGTCTGGCGGCCGCCGGCCCGCTCGTCCTGTCCGACCGGCCTGTGGCGAGTTCCGATCGAGGGCGCGAAGCCGCGCCTCGTTCACGGCTGCTAGCCGGCCGGGAGCCGGACGTCCGAGACGTCGAGACCGAGGGAGTTCGCGAGCCGCACGCCGTGGTTCAGCTCCTCACGGAGCCGCTCGCGGTCGCGTGCCTCCATCAGGGTGCCGATCACCTCGCGCGCCTTGGGGCGCCAGAGGACGTGGTTCGCGAAGATCGGCAACATCGTGTTCGCGGCGTCGACGAGCCGTGCGCGGACCTTCTTGCCCGCCGACTGCAGTAGCACTCGCTCGTAAGCCATCCCGGCTCCGTGATGGATGCCGTCGTCGACTGCCAGCCGATTGCAGAGGTCCTCGAGCACCGTCCCGCGCGACGAGCGCGCGATCAGGCGGAAGCGCGGGATGATCAGCCGCTCGAAGAAGACCTGCATGAGGAAGACCTTCTCCTCGAGCAGATCGGCCTCCAGGAACATGTGCGCGAGCTCGTCGAGGTACGGGTCGCGCTCCCCCTCCCCGCCGACCTGGCCGATCAGCCGCAGCCAGGCCTCGGTGTGGCGTGACTCGTCCTGCACCATCGTCGAGTAGTAGAGGCGCGCCTCCGGGTCGGGCGCGGCGGCGAGCAGCTGTGACGCCATCTCGCAGGCGAAGACGTCGGCCTGAAGCTGCTGCATGATCACCGAGCGCCAGATGTCGCGCCGACGCGCCTGCCGTACCGGTGTCCCCTTGCCCTCCGGAACGAACGGCATCTCGCCCCACGGCACGTCGTCCACCTGCCACTCCTGGTGCTTTGCGAGGTGGTAGAAGCGGAGGACGCCGGCGTACTCGGCCCGTGACTCGGGCTCCGCTGGAACGGCTTCGGCGCTCACGTCCGGACCTTATCCTCCGCCGGGTGATCGCACTCGTGTTCAGCTACGAGGTGACGCGGGACACGGCGGAGTTCGAGCGCGTCTACGGGATGGACGGCGAGTGGGCCGGGTTCTTCGGGCAGGGCCGCGGCTACATCGGCACGGAGCTCCTGCGCGACGTCGAGGCGCCGGGGCGCTACCTCGTCATCGACCGCTGGGAGTCGGCGGACGCGTACAACGCGTTCGTCGCCGCGCATCGCGAGGAGTACATGGCACGCGTCGACGCCTCGCGGTTCCACTACGACAGCGAGCTCCGCTTCGGCACGTTCGAGACCGCTCGGGACTGATTCCGCGCATTTCGTTCCCTTCCGGGCCGAGTTCCTCGCATTGCGAGGCAGTTTCCGCTTGAACCAGCCGCATCGCGCAGCGATAATCGCGAGCGCCGATGTCCGTGGGAGAACGCGCCAGCGCCGCCGAGGAGATCCGCGCAGCGCGCGAGCGTTACGTCGCGCGCGGCGTCGCCACGCCCTCCCTCGTCGTCGACCGCGCCGAGGGCGCGCGCGTATGGGAGGTCGACGGGCGCGAGTTCCTCGACTTCGCCGGCGGCATCGCGTGCCAGAACCTCGGCCACGGCCCCTCCGCGGTCGTGGCCGCGATCCACGAGCAGGTCGACCGCTACCTCCACCAGTGCTTCATGGTCGGGACGTACGAGCCGTACGTCGACCTCTGCCGCCGGCTCGGCGAGCTCTGGCCGGGAGAGGCGGAAACGAAATCGATCCTCGTCAACTCGGGCGCGGAGGCGATCGAGAACGCGGTCAAGATCGCGCGCGCCGCGACCGGCCGCGCCGGCGTCGTCGTCTTCGACCGCGCCTTCCACGGGCGCACGAGCCTGACGATGGCGATGACGGCGAAGCTCGTCTACAAGCAGGGCTTCGGGCCGCTCGCCACGGACGTCTACCGCGCCGCCGCGCCGTACCCGTTCCGCGGGATCTCCACGGAGGACGCGCTCGCGAGCCTCCAGCTGCTGTTCCAGCAGGACGTCGACCCCCGCTCGGTCGCGTGCATCGTGCTCGAGCCGGTGCAGGGCGAGGGCGGCTTCATCCCGATGCCCCCGGACTTCGTTCAGGCACTGCGGCAGATCTGCGACGAGTTCGGGATCGTCTATGTCGACGACGAGGTGCAGGCCGGCTGCGGACGCACCGGCACGCTGTGGGCGATCGAGCAGCTCGCCGCCGAGCCGGACTTGCTCGTCTCCGGGAAGACGCTCGGCGGCGGCCTCCCGCTCGCGGCCGTCACCGGGCGCGCGGAGCTGATGGACGCCGTCCATGTCGGCGGCCTCGGGGGCACGTTCGGCGGCAACCCGGTCGCCTGTGCGGCCGCCCTTGCCGTGCTCGACGAGCTGACCGCGCCCGGCTTCGCGGAGCGGGCCGAGCACGTGGGCACGCTGCTACGGGCGCGGCTCGAGGAGATCTCGTCCCGGCAACCGCTCGTCGGCGAGGTGCGCGGGCTGGGCCCGATGCTCGCACTCGAGCTGCGCGAGCCCACGCCGGAGGCCGCGAAGGCGACGACCGCGGCCGCGCTCGAGAAGGGACTGCTCCTCCTCGCGTGCGGCCTCGACGGAAACGTGATCAGGCTCCTCCCGCCCCTGACCGCAACGGACGAGGAGCTCGAGCGCGGGTTGGCCCTGCTGGAGGAGGCACTTGACGACGCTGGCGCCGTCCACGCCTGAGGCCGAGCAGGTCGCGGGCGTCCCGGCCGTCCGGCTGAGCGGCATCCGCCGCGTCTACGGCGACGTCGTCGCGGTCGCCGGCATCGACCTCGACATCGGCGCGGGCGAGTTCTTCACGCTGCTCGGCCCGTCCGGCTCGGGCAAGACGACGACGCTGCGCGTGATCGCCGGCTTCGAGCGCCCCGACGCCGGCCGCGTCGAGCTGCAGGGCGTCGACGTGACGCGGGTCGCCCCGGCCCAGCGCGCGGTCAACACGGTCTTCCAGGACTACGCCCTCTTCCCGCACATGACCGTGGCCCAGAACGTCGAGTACGGCCTGCGCGTGAAAGGGCTGTCGCGCCGCGACCGCCGCGCGCGGGCCGAGGCGATGCTCGAGAAGGTGCGGCTGCCGGGCCTCGGTGACCGCAAGCCGGTCCAGCTCTCGGGCGGCCAGCGGCAGCGCGTCGCGCTCGCGCGCGCGATCGTCAACGGGCCGCCGGTGCTCCTCCTCGACGAGCCGCTCGGCGCGCTCGACCTGAAGCTGCGCCAGGAGATGCAGATCTTCCTCAAGGCGCTGCAGCGCGACCTCGGCATCACGTTCGTCTACGTGACGCACGACCAGGAGGAGGCGCTGACGATGAGCGACCGGCTCGCCGTCTTCAACGAAGGCCGGATCGAGCAGGTCGGATCGTCGGCGGAGGTCTACGAGCGCCCGCTGACAGAGTTCGTCGCCGGCTTCGTCGGCGTCTCGAACGTCCTCGAACGCGACGGCCGGAGCATCACGATCCGCCCGGAGAAGATCCTGATGAGTGACGAGAGCGCCGGCGCCGGCGAGCCCGGGACGGTGCAAGAGGTCGTCTACCTCGGGATGGTCACGCGCTACATGGTCGACCTCGACGCCGGCGGCCGGCTCGTGGTCGTCCGGCAGAACCTCGAGACGTCCTCGCAGGAGGCGCTCTCGGAGCACGGGAAGCGGGTCCGCCTGTCGTGGCGGCCGGAGCACACGTACGAAATCAAGGAGGGCATGTGAGGAGCATTCGCAGGAAACACGTCTTCGCCGTCGTCGCCGTGGCAGCCATCGCGGCGGCGTTCGGCGTCACGGCAGCGACGGTCCGCGCCGGAAGCGGAATGCCGTCGAGCATCGGCAAGGGCGAAGGCCGGCTCAATCTCATCGAGTGGACGGCGTACAGCGACCCGTCGTTCGCCAACAAGTTCCAGAAGCTGACGGGCTGCAAGATCCACCGCCAGGACGCCGGGTCGTCGGGAGAGATGTTCGCGCTCATGCACGCCAACGGCGGCGGCGGCGGGGGCCAGTACGACCTCGTGTCGGCCTCGGGCGACGCGAGCCTACGCCTGATCTACGCGCACGACGTGAAGCCGGTCAACATCAAACTGATCCCGAGCTGGAAGAACTTCCTGCCGGCCTTCAAGTCGCCGCCGCACAACACCGTCAAGGGCGTCCATTACGGCGTCTCCGTCCAGTGGGGCCCGAACACGCTGATCTACAACACGAAGAAGGTCAAGCCTGCGCCGAAGAACTGGAGTCTGATCTACAGCAAGAAGTACGCGGGGCACGTGACGATCCCGAACAACCCGATCCAGATCGCCGACGCCGCGCTCTACCTCAAGAAGACGAAGCCGAGCCTCGGGATCAAGGATCCGTACGAGCTGACGCAGGCGCAGCTGAACGCGACCGTGAAGCTGCTCAAGCGGCAGAAGGCGAACCTGAAGCGGTTCTGGAACTACGCCCCCGACGAGGAAGCTTCCTTCAAGAACGGCGACGTGTGGCTCGGTGCCGGCTGGCCGTACCAGACGCTCCAGCTCCAGGCGGCGCACTTCCCGGTGAAGGAGATCGTGCCGGTGCCGACGACGGGCTGGGCCGACACCTGGATGCTCGCGAGCAAGGCGCCGCATCCGAACTGCGCATACCAGTGGATGAAGTACGTGACGACGCCCAAGGTAGAGGCGAAGCAGGCACTCGTCTTCGGCGAGACGCCCGTCAACCCACTGGCGTGCAAGTACATGAACAAGATGAAGAAGGGCTCGTGCAAGGGCTACCACCTGAACGAGCCGTCCTCGTACTACAAGAAGATCAAGTTCTGGAAGACGCCGATCCCGCAATGCGGCTGGACGAAGAGCCAGAGCTGCACGGACTACAAGGCCTGGGAGCAGGCCTGGACGCAGGTCAAGGGGTGAGGCTTGGCGGTTGACGCCGGCGCACTCGAGGCGGGCTCGCCGCTGCGGCGGGCCCGCCTGCATGTCTCCGGGTTCCTCTGGCGGCGGCGCTGGGTCAAGGCGCTCGCCCTCCTGATGCCGCCGCTCGCGGTCTTCCTGATCGTGTACATCGGGGCGCTGGCGGCCCTCGTCGTCTCGGCCTTCTGGACTGCGAACTCGTTCACGGCGACCATCGAGCACACCTGGACGCTCGCGAACTACCGGCTCATCTTCTCGACGAGCCAGCCGTACCTCCACATCGCGGCGGTGACGCTCGGGATCGCGGCCGCCGTGACTCTCACCGACGCAGTGCTCGCCTTCCCGCTCGCCTTCTTCATGGCCCGGCTCGCGGGGCCGCGGACGCGCGTAGCGCTGTTCGTGATGGTCCTCTTGCCACTGTGGGCGAGCTACCTCGTCCGCGTCTACGCGTGGCAGACCATGCTCGCCCACGACGGGTCGATCAACTGGTGGCTGAACAAGCTCGGACTCCCGGACCAGGGCCTGCTGTACACGAACTGGGCCGTGTGGATCGTCCTGTCGTACGTGTGGCTGCCGTTCATGGTGCTGCCCGTGTATGCGGCGCTCGAGCGGATCCCGGACTCGTACCTCGAGGCATCGGCGGACCTCGGTGCACGCGGCTTCAAGACCCTGCGTTCCGTGATCCTTCCGCTGGCGTTGCCGGGCCTCGTGGCCGGCTCGATCTTCACGTTCGCCCTCACGCTCGGCGACTACATCACGCCGCTCCTCGTGGGCGGCACGGACTCCCAGTTCATCGGCAACGTCGTCTACGACTTCGTCGGCCAGGCGGATATCCCGTTCGCCGCGGCGTTCGCGACGATCCCGATGCTCGTCATGGGCGTCTACCTGTTGATCGCGCGCCGGCTCGGCGCATTCGAGGCGCTGTGAACGGCCGCTCGGCACGCATCTCGCTCGCGATCTGGTCGGTGCTCGTGATCGCGTTCCTCTGGGTCCCGCTCGTCATCATCGCGCTCTATGCGTTCAACAGCTCCAACATCCAGGGCTGGCCGATCACGAGCTGGACGCTGCGCTGGTTCCGGGTCACGTGGCATGACCCCGATGTGCGCAGCGCACTCTGGCTCTCGGTCAGGACCGCGCTCCTCGCGAGCGGAGCTGCGCTCGTGCTCGGCACGATGGCGGCGGCCGC
>JAICLM010000028.1 GCA_025927435.1 Thermoleophilia bacterium
CCGGACGTTCGCGAACGTGCCGCGCACCATCACCTCGTGATTGCCGCGGCGTGAGCCGTAGGAGTTGAACGCGCGCCGCTCGACACCGTGGTCGATCAGGTACTTCCCCGCCGGCGAGTCGGGGCGGATCGCGCCAGCCGGGGAGATGTGGTCGGTCGTGACGGAGTCGGCGAGCATGACGAGGCACCGCGCACCCTCGATGTCGGCGACCGGCTCCGGCCCGCGCGGCATTCCCTCGAAATACGGCGGCAGCCGCACGTACGTCGACGCGTCGTCCCACTCGTACAGCTCGCCCTCCGGCGTCTCGAGCCCGCGCCAGCGATCGTCTCCCGTGAAGACGTCGGCGTAGGTGGAGGAGAACATCTCGCCCCTGACCGACTTGCCGATCACTTCGTCGATCTCCGCCCGGCTGGGCCAGAGATCGCGCAGGAAGACGTCCTCGCCGTCGGAGCCCTGGCCGAGCGGCTCGTTCACGAGGTCGACGTCCATCCGTCCGGCGAGCGCGTAGGCCACGACGAGCGGCGGCGACGCGAGATAGTTCGCCTTCACCTCGCCGTGGATGCGCGCCTCGAAGTTGCGGTTGCCGGAGAGGACGGCGCAGACCACGAGGTCGCCGTCCGCGACGGCGGCGCTGATCGGCTCCGGCAGGGGGCCCGAGTTCCCGATGCAGGTCGTGCAGCCGTAGCCCACCGTGTTGAAGCCGAGCTCGTCGAGGTACGTGTCGAGGCCGGAGGCGCGGTAGTAGTCGGTCACGACCTTCGACCCCGGGGCGAGGGAGGACTTGACCCACGGCCGCCGCTCGAGCCCGCGCTCGACCGCCTTCTGGGCGAGCAGGCCGGCGGCGATCATCACCGACGGGTTGGACGTGTTCGTGCAGGAGGTGATCGCCGCGATCACGACCGAGCCGTGCGCGAGCGCGTAGTCCTCGCCCTCGACTGCGACCTGTTTCTTCTCGATCGTCGCCGTCGGTGTGGGCATGGCTTCTTCCCTGCCGTTGCCGACCCCGTCGCTGGTGGGCGGGTCGCTCGCCGGGAACGAGTCGGCGATCTCCTTGTCGTACGTCCCGTTCGTGTAGCCGACGCCGAAGGTGCCGAGCGACTCGAGGAACGCGTCCTTGGCGTTCGCGAGCGGCACGCGGTCCTGCGGCCGGCGCGGCCCCGCGAGGGAGGGCTCGACGTCGTCGAGGTCGAGCTCGACGACCTGCGAGTACTCCGGGTGCTCGTCGGGCTCGTGCCAGAGCTGGTTCTCCTTGCAGTACGCCTCGACCAGCGCGACCCGCTCGTGGCTGCGGCCGGTGAGCCTCAGATACTCGACCGTTACCTCGTCGACGGGGAAGAAGCCGCACGTTGCGCCGTACTCGGGGCTCATGTTCCCGAGGGTCGCGCGGTCGGCGAGGGCGAGCGAGCCCAGCCCGGGTCCGAAGTACTCGACGAACTTCCCCACGACTCCGGTGCGCCGGAGAATCTCGGTCACCGTCAGCACGAGATCCGTCGCCGTCGCGCCCTCGCGCAGCGCGCCGGTGAGGCGGAACCCCACCACCTGCGGCACGAGCATCGAGAGCGCCTCCCCGAGCATCGCGGCCTCGGCCTCGATCCCGCCGACTCCCCAGCCCAGCACGCCGAGGCCGTTGACCATCGTCGTGTGCGAGTCGGTGCCGACGAGCGTGTCGGGGAAGGCGATACCGTCCCGCACCTCGACGACGCGCGCGAGGTATTCGAGGTTGACCTGGTGGACGATGCCGGTGTTCGGGGGCACGACGCGGAAGTTGTCGAATGCGCCCTGGCCCCAACGCAAGAAGGCGTAGCGCTCGTGGTTCCGCTCGAACTCGAGCTCGACGTTGCGCTCGATCGCGAGCCGCGAGGCGAACTCGTCCACCTGCACCGAGTGGTCGATGACGAGCTCCACCGGGATCTGCGGGTTGATCGCGGTCGGGTCGCCGCCCTGGTCGCGCATCGCGTCGCGCATCGCCGCGAGATCGACGACGCACGGAACGCCCGTGAAGTCCTGCAGCAGGACTCGTGCCGGGGCGAACGCGATCTCGCGCGACGGCTCGGCGTCGGCGACCCAGCCCGAGATCGCCTCGGCCGCCTCCTCGGATCCGTGGCGGAGGACGTTCTCGAGCAGGATCCGAAGGGTGTACGGGAGCCGGGCGGCGGCTTCGTCGAGCTTGTAGATCCCGTAGCTCTCGTCGCCGACCCGCAGTTGCTCCATACGTCGATTCAAGCAGAGGCGCGGTTCCGCTCGCCCAGCTTGCTCTGCGTGAGCCGGTTGAGCGTCACGAGGCCGAGCCCGCCGACGATGTTGCCGGCGGCCGCGAGCAGGAAGTTGGCGGGGTCCCGCTCAAACGTTCGGGATGAGCTCGCGTGCGGCGAAGTCGGCGAACTCCTGCTGGTTGTCGCCGATCTGGTGGACGTAGACGTGCGTGAAGCCCGCCTCGCCGTACTTGCCGATCAGCTCGAGATACGGCTCGGGGTCGGGCCCTGCCGGTGTCGACTCTGCCACGTCGGCGACCGTCACGTTCGCGGCCGACTCCTCGAAGTCGCGTGGTGCCGGCAGCTCCTGGCCGCCCGAGCCGGCGAGCGCGAGGTTCGGCCAGAGCTTGTGCGCGCGCTCGTGGCCGGCTTCCTCGTCCTCGTCGTAGGCGACGTGGATCATCCCGATCTTCGGCTTGGCTTTGGCTGGAAGCGACGTCGTCGAAGCCGACGTCGCCCGGCCGGAAGACGGGGCGCCTTCAGCGCCCCTGGGGCCGCCGGCTTCCTCGAATGCGCCGACCAGCTCGTCGTCCGGCGCCGTGGAGACGAGGCCGTCGCCGATCCGGCCGGCGAGCTCGGCCGCCTGCGGCTTCGATGCGGCGACGTAAAGCTCGGGCGGCTCGTCGGGGAGCGTGTAGAGCCGGGCCTGCTCGACGGTGTAGTGCTCGCCGCGATGCGTGATCTCGTCGCCGCTCCAGAGCTTGCGAATCACGTCCACGGCCTCCTCGAGCATCTCGAGCCGCTCCCAGGCGAGCGGCCAGCGCGCGCCGGTGACGTGCTCGTTCAGGTTCTCGCCCGTGCCGACCCCGAGGAAGAAGCGGCCCGGCATCATCGCGGCCACCGTCGCAGCCGCCTGGGCGACGATCGCCGGGTGAATGCGGATCAAGGGGCAGGTGACGCCGGTGCCCATCCGGATCCTCTCGGTGGCGTGGGCGATCCCGCCGAGCGTCGACCAGACGAACGGGCTGTGCCCCTGGTCGCTCACCCACGGATGGAAGTGGTCGGAGATCAGCCCGAACGTGAAGCCGGCGCGCTCGGCGATCTGCGCCTGGCGAACGAGCTCGTTCGGCGGATGGTCCTCGGACGAGAGGGCGAAGCCAAGCTCCATGGCGCGGGAAGTACCTGTTTTCAGCGCTGCAAAACGAGGTCAACAGCCACTGCGGAGTGGAACAGCTCTTCGTGCTGAACCTCCGCACCCGTAGCGGCCGTTTCCCGGGCCGCCGTTCGCGGCAAGACCCGGATATGGAGCAGGCGACGGTCGCGGAGCTTCAGGTCCTGCTGGAGGGCGTGCCGCTGCCGAACGAGCGGTCGAGCCTCCTGAAGTACGCGTTGCACGAGGGCGCCAGCGGCGAGCAGGTCGCTCTGCTCCGGCGGCTGCCCGACCGGCGCTACGACACCATCGACGAGGTCGCGGAGGAGCTCGCGAGCGTCCAGCCGTCGTTCGAGCGGAAAGCCCACTCACCGCGCGAGGAGAGCGGCGCCCCGCCCGGGGGCGACGCCTACACGCAGGCGCGCCCCGAGAGCGGGCAGGTTCGCGACCTCGACGCCGTCGACGGCGGCTGAGCGCGCTCCGGAGCCCGACCGAGCACGAGCCAGGTCAGTCACGCGCCGCGACTCGGCGGCGCCGGGCTGTCTCCCGGCTTCGTCGTCGCCTTCGTCCCGTCCTGCTCGACCCGCCCTCGCTGCGATTCCACCACGTACTTCGGGTCCCGCGCCGACTGGAAGCCCGCCTTGAACACGGACCAGCGAAGGCAGACCTCGCCGGCGCACACCAGCGCCCCCCCGAGCACCGCCGAGGCGCGGCTCTTGCGTCCGCGCTTCGCGAGCAGCGCGGCTCCCGCAAGCGAGAGCCCTTTCGCCGCCCACGAGAGCTTGCCGGCCTCGCCTTCGTGGTAGACCTCGCCGACCTTCCCGAGCCGCAGCTCCATCGCCTGCATCAGTGCGCCCTCGGCCAGCACGCCCGCGACGGCGACCCGTCGAGCCGGGCCGGCGTCTCGCGGTGGAACGAAGATCGAGGCCGCGGCGCCGGCGCTCGCGGCCGCGCTCGCGCCGAAGATCCAGGGCAGCTCGTGGCGGCCCTCGTGCCACACCGGGATGGCCGTGTCCGCCAGCAGCACTCCGGTGTAGGTCGCGAGCGGCGGCCCGGCCAACGCCGCGACGATCGACGCAGCGATGCGCACGGGCTTCCACTTGCCAAGCAGCTGGAGCATCGCCGCCGTCGTCGTCGCGCCGCCGTTGACGAGGAGGATCCAGGAGCCGAGGTTCATCGGCGACGTCACCTTGACGACGCGAAGCATGTGGTGAAAACGCTCGGGGCGCCCCAGGTCGGAGATCAGGAGCGCCGGCGAGACGAGATCCGCCACGGTGCCGATGTAGAGCGCCCTGCGCGCGAGCGTCTCGTTCCCGGAGACCCGGGCCGCGGAGCTCAGCACCGCGGAGGCTCCCGCGACCCCGCCGGTGAAGAAGTAGGTCGGGATCTCCCACGTCCAGGTCGGCTCCTTGACGATCGGCCGCCCGTAGTACGAGCGCATCTCGGTGCCCGCCTCGGTGATCGAGCCGCTCCACGAGGTCGTGCCCGGCGGCTTGCCGTTCAAATCGGAGAGCGGATGCAGCTCCTCCCTCATCCGCGCCGCCCCAGGAAGGTCAGCGCTGCGACGCCCGCCAGCAGCGTCCCGGCGGCGGCGAGCATGTTCGTCCACATCTCGGGCAAGTCGCGCGTCGTCACGACCGGGTCGGGCGGCAGGCCGTAGACCTCGGGCTCGTCGAGCAGGAGGAAGAAGGCGCCGAAGCCGCCGACGCCGTCGTCGGGATCGCGCCCGTAGAGCTGGGCGCCGTTCCAGTTCTCGGCCTCGAGCTTCGCGAGCCGCGCGTCGGCGCGCTCGCGCAGCTCCTCGAGCGGCCCGAACTGGATCGACTTCGTCGGGCAGGCCTTCGCGCACGCCGGCTCGTGGCCGCCCTTGAGCCGGTCGTAGCAGAGGGTGCACTTCCAGACCCGGCCGTCCTCCTTGCGCCCGAGGAACGCCGGCGGCGGGTCGGTGGTCGCCTCGAGGTGGCGCTTGTCGAGCACGCCGAACGGGCACGCCGGGACGCAGTAGCCGCAGCCGTTGCAGATGTCCTGCTGCACGACGACGGTGCCGAACTCGGTCCGGAAGAGGGAGCCGGTCGGGCAGACGTCGAGGCAGGCCGCGTGGGTGCAGTGCTTGCAGACGTCCGACTCCATGAGCCAGCGCAGGCCGGTGCTGCCGTCGCCGTTGCCGTCTCCGATCAGCGGCTTGCGCTGCTCGACGAAGGCGACGTGGCGCCACGTGTTCGCGTCCAGCTGCGAGGTGTGGTCGTACGACTCGCCGGTCCAGACACGGCCGTCCTCGGGGATGAGGTTCCACTCCTTGCAGGCGACCTCGCACGCTTTACACCCGATGCAGACGGAGGTGTCGGTGAAGAAGCCGACGCGTTCCTGCTGCTCGTCGCCGTACGCGTCCCAGCCGTCGGGATCGCCGGTCGGCTGCTCCAGCAGGTCCTGAAGGAGGTTCACGAGCTCGTCTTCCTCGCTTCCTCGGACTCGACGCGCGGATCCTGCTCGCCACGCCCGCCGGACGCCGAAGGCGTCCGGGAAGTTCGGCCGGGCGTCGGCGGTTCTACCGCCGACGCCTCCAGCCTTGAGCGTGCCTGCTCGCGCAGCTCGGCCACGAACTTCGGCAGCTCGGGGCCGCGGGGCCGGCGGCCCGGCCGGATCCCGCAGGTGAACGCCTTCACCTCCTGGATGTGGACGTTCGGGTCGAGCGCCATGTGCGCGAGGTCGTTCGCCGAGTCGCCGGTGATCAGCCCGCGCTTGCCCCAGTGGTACGGGAGCCCGACCTGGTGCACCGTGCGGCCGTCCTTCATCTGCAACGGTCGCACGCGATCGGTGACCATCACTCGCGCCTCGATCGCCGAGCGCGAGGTGTAGATCGTCGCCCAGCCGCCGTGCTCCAGCCCGACCTCGCGGGCGAGATCGGGATGCACCTCGCAGAACATCGCGGGTTGGAGTTCGGCGAGGTAGGGCACCGAGCGCGTCATTCCGCCCGCGGTGTGGTGCTCGGTCAGCCGGTACGTCGTCACGACGTACGGATAGACGTCGGAGCCGGGCTCGTCCGCCACCGGGTTGTACGGATCCTCGGCGAGGTCCTTGTTCTGCTGACGGCGCGGGTTTGCCCGCTGGGCGTAGAGCGGGTTGTCGAAGGGCGACTCGTGCGGCTCGTAGTGCGTCGGCAGCGGCCCATCCTCCAGCCCCTGCGGGACGTAGAGCCAGGCGCGTCCGTCCGCCTGCATGATGAACGGGTGTCCGCCGGCGATGGCCTCCTCGGCTTCGGCGTCGTCGGGCGGCACGTAGTGCGGCTCCTTGTCTTCCTTGAAGTCGGGAACGTCGAGGCCCGTCCAGCTGCCGTCGCTCTCGTCCCACCACACGTAGCGCTTCCGTTCCGACCACGGCTTGCCGTCGGGGTCGGCTGAGGCGCGGTTGTAGATGATCCGCCGGTTCGCCGGCCACGCCCACGCCCACTCGGGCGCGACGTAGCTGTCCTGCTCCCAGTGCGGCTTCTTGCGCGCGGTCTGGTTGATCCCGTCCTTGAAGCAGCCGCAGTAGATCCAGCAGCCGCAGACCGTCGAGCCGTCGTCCTTCAGCTCCGGGTAGCCGGTGAGGAACTTGCCGCTCTCGATCTCCCAGCCGTTGATCTCCTGCAGCACCGCCTCGGCGTCGGGTTCGCGGATCCCCGAGTGCGTCGGGTACTCCCAGCGCAGCGCCTTGATCAGCTTGTCGCGCTCCTCCTCCGAGTCCTCGAGTCGCTGCTTGATCAGCCGTCCGAGGTGGAAGTAGAACCAGAGCTCCGAGCGGCAGTCCTCCTTCGGCTCGACTGCCTGCCAGTGCCACTGCAGCAGCCGCTGCGTGTTGGTGAAGGAACCGTCCTTCTCGGTGTGGGCGGCGGCCGGCATGAAGAAGATCTCGGTCGGGATCTCCTCCGGCTTCAACTCCCCCGATTCGACCTCCGGGCCGTCGTACCAGAAGGATGCGGACTCGATCTCGACCACGTCCCGGACCACGAGCCAGTCGAGCTTCGCGAGGCCGAGCCGGTGCGCCTTGCCGTTCGCATGGCCGACCGCAGGGTTCTCGCCGGCGATGATGTAGCCCTTCACGTTCCCGGCGAGCATCTGCTGGACCGTGAAGTAGGCGGAGTTGTCGCTGTCGATCCGTGGCAGCTCCTCGAACAGCCAGTCGTTCTCCTCGGTCGCGTGCTCGCCGAAGTACGCCTTCATCAGGCTCACCCAGTAGGACTTGAACTCTCCCCACCAGCCGGTCGGCGACGTGTTGGAGTCGATGAAGTTCTTGAGCTTGTGGTAGCTCAACGTGTGCGGCATCGGCAGGTAGCCGGGCAGGATGTTGAACAGCGTCGGGATGTCGGTCGAGCCCTGGATCGAGGCGTGGCCGCGGAGAGCCATGATTCCGCCGCCGGGCCGGCCGATGTTGCCCAGCAGCTGCTGGACGATTGCCGCGCTGCGAATCGTCTGGACGCCGGTCGTGTGCTGGGTCCAGCCGACGGCGTAGCAGAAGGCGCTCGTGCGCTCACGTCCGGAGTTCGCGGCCAGCGTCTCGCAGACCTCGACGAAGTCCTCCACCGAGCAGGCGCAGGTCTCGGCCACGAACTCGGGTGTGTACCGCCGAAAGTGACGCTTCAGGATCTGGAAGACGCAGCGCGGATGCTCGAGCTCCGGGTCCTCGGCCGGTGGCTCGCCGTGGTGGAGGCCCCCGCCCGCGGCGCCGTGCCCCGACTGCTCGCCGCTCGGCTCGAAGCCCTCGCCGCGCTGTCCGGCGGCGCCGTGCACCTCCATCCCCTCGTAGCGCCACGACTCGATGTCGTAACGGCCGGCCTCGGGGTCCCAGCCGGAGAAGAGCCCGTCGGCATCCTCGGTGTCGACGAAGCGCTCGTCGATGATCACCGGTGCGTTCGTGTACTTCTCGACGTACTCCCGGAAGTAGAGGTCGTGCTCGAGGATGTAGTTCGCGATGCCGCCGAGGAAGGCGATGTCGCTGCCGGCACGGATCCCGACGTGCTTCGTCGCCATCGCGCTCGTGCGTGTGAACCGCGGGTCGACGTGGATGACCTTCGCGCCGCGTTCCCTGGCCTCCATCACCCACTGGAATCCCACCGGGTGGTTCTCGGCCATGTTCGAGCCCATGATCACGATGCAGTCCGCGTTCTGGAGGTCCTGCTGGAACGTGGTCGCGCCGCCTCGTCCGAACGAGGTGCCCAGACTGGGCACCGTGGAGCTGTGTCATATGCGGGCCTGGTTCTCGACCTGCACGATCCCGAGGGCCGTCATCAGCTTCTTGATGAGGTAGTTCTCCTCGTTGTCGAGTGTCGCGCCGCCGAGGTTGCCGATGGCCATCGTGCGGTTGGCCGGCGCGCCGCCTCCCGTCTTCTTCCGCCACGTCTTGGCCCGGGTCTCGACGATCCGGTCGGCGATCATGTCCATCGCGTCGTCGAGCGAAAGCTCCTCCCACCGCGTGCCGTACGGGCGCCGGTACTTGACCTTGTACTCCCGCAGCGGGCTCTGGACGTAGCTCTTCGACGCCTGGCCCTTCGGGCACAACCGGCCGCGTGAGATCGGGCTCGCCGGGTCGCCCTCGATGTGCGTGACCTCGCCGTCCCTGACGTAGACGAGCTGTCCGCAGCCCACCGCGCAGTAGGGGCAGATCGAGTGGACGACGTGCTCGGCCTCGTCGATCCGCGGCACGAGCATCTGCGAGCGCGGCGACTGGACCGCCTTGCCGAGCCCCAGCGGGTCTCCCTCCCGCAGCTGTCGGAGGACGGGCCAGGACTCGAGGAGCTTCGAGAGCGCCACTGGGTGGATTCTTTCCGAACCGCGGCCGCGCATAAACAGAAATCCGATGCAAAAGCTGAGGTTTTCCGGCTCAGCGAGGGGGCATCCAAGTAATAGCAACGTAATACGAAGTAACACACGACGGAGAAAGGGGTCGTTGCTTTATGAGCACGATCGATGAGCGTAGAGAGCACGCTTCCGCCGGCGTCGCGCTCCGCGATGAGGACGCCTGGCGCGACGGCTTCGCCCGCCCGCGGGTGTTCCTCCAGCCGATCGCGGCACCGTCCGCGCTCGGGCTGGCGGGCTTTTCGGTGGCGACGTTCATGGTGGCAGTCGTTCAGGCGGGGTGGTGGGGAGCCTGGTCCGACATCCCGGTGATCGCGCTGTTCGCGTTGACGTTCGGCGGCATCGCGCAGTTCGCCGCCGGCATGTGGTCCTACAAGGCCCGCGACGTCATCGCCACGGTCGCGCACGGGGCGTGGGGAGCGTTCTGGATCGCCTTCGGGCTCCTGAACATCTTCATCATCGTCGGCAAGCTGCCGGCGCCGGTGCCGGGCGCATCGAACACGGCGCTCGGGCTGTGGTTCTTCGGGCTTGCCTACATCACGTTCATCCCCGCGGTGGCCGCGATGGGGCACAACCTCGCCGTCTCCGCCGTCCTGTGGACGCTCGCGGCCGGCTCGGCGCTCTCTTGCGCCGGCTGGTTCATGGGCGGCATCGGCAGCAGCTGGCTCGGAGCCGGAGGAGTCCTGTTCGTGATCTCCGCCGGCCTCGCGGCCTATGTGGTGCTGGCGCTGTGCCTGACGTCGGTCACCAAGCGGACGATCCTGCCGCTCTTCGAGTACAAGAAGGCGGCGAACGTCCCCGGCCGGCAGCCGCTCGAGGTTGTCGAGCTTCCGTGGGCGGAGCCCGGCATCAAGCAGGGCCAATAACAGCAGCAGAAGGCACGCTCCCCTGCCCGACGAGCGAGGGCCCCCGGACGGGGCCCTCGCTCGTACTGCCGAGATTCGGGCTGTCGCCATGCGGGGATACAGCGCCGCGTGAAGCACGTCCTCCCGTGGCTCACCTGGTGGATCGCCCTCTTCTGGCTCTGGTTCCTGCTCGTGGGCGAATGGAACAACCAGGAGGTCGGAGCGGCCGCGATCGCGGCGACGATCGCCGCGAGCCTCGCCGAGCTCGCCCGCACGCGCACCGGGTTCTCGGCGCGGATACCGCTGCGCGGGCTCGCCGACTTACCCGGGGCACTCGGCATGGTCGTCGTCGACTTCGGGATCGTGACCTGGGCGCTGCTCGCGAGCATGGCCCGCCGCCGCGTCGTCCGGGGACGGCTCGTCTCGCGCAAGTTCTACGGCGGAGCCGGGGCAGGTCCCGGCCCAGGCCCGCGAGCCTGGGCGGTGCTCATTGCCAGTTACAGCCCGAACGCGTTCGTGATCGACGTGGATCCCGGGACGAACACCGTCCTCATCCACGACCTCATTCCCTACGCGCCGTCGGAGAGGCCGGCATGAACGCGTTCCTCATCGCGGCGACGGTGCTGATCGCGGCCCTCGCGCCGCTGATCGTCGTTGCCTCGGTCCGGAGGCCGATCGACGGCCTGGTCGCGCTCGAGGCGGCGGGAGCGGTCGGCACGCTGACGCTGCTCTGCCTCTCCGTCGGCCTTGGCCAACCCACGTTCTTCACCGTCCCGATCATCGCCGCGGTCGCGTCGTGGATCGGCTGCCTCGTGTTCGCCCGCTTCCTCGGCCGCTGGACCTGATGCACGCTACGGACCTCGCCGTCGACGTCCTGCTTGCACTCGGCGTCGGAGCCGAATTGCTCTGTGTGGTCGGAGTCGTCGTCATGCGGACGACGCTCGACCGGCTCCACTACGCGGCGGCCTGCACGACGGTTCCCGCCTTCCTCATCCTCGCGGCCGTGCTCGTGCGCGAGCACCTGAGCGCCGGCGGCATCGAGGCGATCGCGACGGTCGCGCTCCTCTTCCTGCTCAATCCGGCACTCGTCATCACGACCGCGCGGGCTGCTCACGGAGCGGACAACCCGGAGTTCGACGCATGATCGTCTGCTCGACGCTGGTGCCGCTGCAGGCCGTCGTCTTTGCGCTCGTGGCGCTCGGCGCCCCGCTCGTCGTCCTCACGCGAGACCCGCTCCGTCAGGCGCTCGTCAACGGTATCTACGGGGTCACGCTCGTCCTGCTGTTCGTCGTGCTGGAGGCGCCGGACCCGGCGTTGTCGATGCTCGTCGTCTCGGGCATCGCATACCCGCTCGTGATCCTGGCCGCGGTCGCGCGCGTGCGCGGCGAGCGGCGCCGGCCGGAGGAGACGAAGGATGAGTAGGCGCGTGCGGCTGGCGCTGCTTACGCCCGCGCTGCTCGGCCTCGGGGGCCTCTTCGCGTGGGCGATCGCGGGGCTTCCCGAGTTCGGCGACTACCGGGGCCCGTACGGCTACGTGCTGAACCAGATCGTCGTCCCGCTGCGCCACTCCACGAATGTCGTGATGGGAACGACGTTCGACGTGCGCGGGCTCGACACGATGGGGGAGGAGTTCATCCTCTACGCGGCAGTCGTCGGGGTGACGCTGCTGCTCCGGGACGAGTCGGGCGCCGGGCGGGTCGAGCGTCGTACGCGCCGCGCCCGCAGCGACACGGTTCGCCTGCTCGGCGTCCTCATGATCGGTGTCGGCCTGCTCGTCGGCCTCTGGCTCGTTGCCTTCGGCTACATCACACCGGGAGGTGGCTTCCCCGGCGGGGTCGTCCTCGCCGGCGCGATCGTCGTGCTCTACCTCGTCGGGAGCCACCGCGACTACGGCCCGTTCCGGAACGAGCACGCGCTCGACCCGTTCGAGGGTCTCGGCGCGGGCGGGTACGTGATCACCGGGCTCGCGGCGCTTGCGCTCGGTCTGCAGTTCCTCACCAACCTGTTCGGCTACGGCAAGGCGGGCACGCTGCTCTCGGCCGGCAGCATCGGAATCCTCAACGCGGCCTCGGGGATCGCGGTAACCGTGGCCATGCTGCTGCTGTTCGCCGAGTTCCTCGAGACCTACGTCGTCCCGCTCGAGCCGGAGGACGTGGGCTCGTGAGCTATCTGCCCTACGCCGTCGCGGCCTGGCTCTGTCTCGTCGGGCTCGCAGGGGTCGCCACGAGCAAGAACCTCATCCACCTCGCGGTCTGCCTGACCGTCACCCAGTCGTCGAGCTACGTGCTCCTGCTCTCGGTCGGCTACGTCGAGCACGGCAAGGCACCGATCTTCAAGGGGATCCCGCTCCACTCGACCGCCGTGGACCCGGTCGTGCAGGCGCTCACCCTCACTGACGTCGTCGTGAGCGTCGTCGTGGTGGCGCTCATCCTGGCCCTCGCTCTCGACGCGCACCGGCTCTCGGGCACGGTCGACCCCGACGGCATCACCGACTTCTCGGGATGACCTGGATCCCTCCGCTCCTCGTCGCGATCCCGCTGCTCTCGGCGGCCCTCGTTGCGGCGCTCGACCACATCACTCCCGAGAAGGTGCAGGACGCGGTCGTCGTCGCAGCCTCCGCGGCAACGACGGTGCTGGCCTTCGTTCTCCTCTGGCACACGGAGAGTCACGAGGTCGTGCACTGGTTCGGCGGCTGGGGGACGCGTCGCGGAATCCCGCTCGGCATCGACTTCGCGGTGGGGCCGCTCGCGGCGGGGATGTGCTGCGTGATCGGAATCGTCGTCACCCTCGCGCTCATCTACTCGCTGACCTTCCTGCGGGAGGCGGCGCGCCTCTTCGACGCGCTCATGCTCGTCGCGCTCGGCGCGATGTGCGGCTTCGCGATGTCGGGCGACCTCTTCAACCTCTTCGTCTGGCTCGAGCTGATGGGCGTCGCCGCCTACGCGCTCACCGGCTTCCAGGTCGAGCGTCTCGGCCCTGTTCAGGGCGCCGTCAACTTCGCGATCACGAACAGCGTCGGCGGCTACCTCTTCGCCGTCGGCATCGCGCTCATCTACGCGCGGACGGGCGCCCTCAACCTCGCGCAGATCGGCAAGGGCCTCTCGCACGGGCCTGCGGGGGGCCTCGTGATCTTCGCGATGACGCTCCTCCTCTGCGGCCTGCTCATCAAGGGGGCGGTGGTTCCCTTCCACCTCTGGGCGGCCGACGCGTACGCGGTCGCGCCGGCGCCGGTGTGCGCCGTGCTGGGCGGTGTGATGACGGACATCGGCCTGATCGGGGTCGCACGCCTCTACTGGACCGTCTTCGTCGTGCCGTTCGGGCACGGGGTGGGAGACGTCCTCCTCTGGCTCGGGATAGTGACCGCGGTGCTGACCGGGACGATGGCCTTCCTGCAACGGCACCTGAAGCGGATGCTTGCCTACTCGGTGCTCTGCCACATCGGGATCATGCTGGCGGGAATCGGGCTGCTGAGCTCATCCGGCCTCGCCGGGGCCGAGATGATGTTCCTCGCGCACGCCCTCCTCACCGCGGGCCTCTTCTTCGTCGCCGGCATCCTCCACGTCGACCACGGGCTGATCGACGAGCTGCATCTGCGCGGGCTCGCCCGCGGCTGCCGGGCGCCTGCGGCCGCCTGGTTCGTCGCGACGATCGGGCTCGTCGGGACGCCGTACCTCGGCATCTATCTCGGCCACGGCCTGATCGACGAAAGCGCCGCCGCGCTGGGACGGCCGTGGGTTCTCGCGCTGCTCTGGCTCGGGTCGGCGCTGTCCGGCGCGGCTCTACTGCGCGCCGGCGCGCGCATCTTCTTCGGCTGGGGAGACGCCG
>JAICLM010000093.1 GCA_025927435.1 Thermoleophilia bacterium
GCGAGTGTGACAGCCTCCCCGATCGTCAACCCCGCTCCCTCCTGCCACGCGCTCGCGAACGCATCGTCGTCGAGCCGCGTGCGAACCGTCGTCAGCGTATCGTCGTTGATCTCGGCTACCCAGGCGCGGCGCCCACCGACCTCGTCGGCGTGCGCGTCGAAGCTGGCGAGCAGACGGACGGCTTTCTCGACGTGGCCGTCGAATGCCAGCACGAACGCAAAGCGACAGAGATCGACGGCGCTGTCGAGGAAGTCGCCGAGGTCGCGATGAATCGAGAGGCTCTCCGTCAACATCGGATACGCGTCCTCGACGCGCCCATCGGCGACGGCGATCATCGCCAGCGCGCTGAGCGCGCTCGCGGCGATCCGCTGGTTGTCGGTGAGCCGGGCGCTGCGCAGGTTGTGCTCGTGCAGCTCCCGTGCTCGGCCACGGTCGCCGAGAGCGGCGAACATGCGCGCGAGGTTGCGTGTCGCGAGCAGCGCCGAGTGCTCGTCTCCCAGCTCCCGGAAGCGCCGCGCGCTCTCCTCGTCGAGCTCCACGGCCCGCTCGAGCTCGCCGTCGTCGCCGACGGCGGCGCCGAGCATGAACAGCGAGTAGGTCTCACCCCAGGCGTCCCCGAGCGCTCGGTGGAGGTCGATAGCCTCCTCAGCGCGGCGCCGTGCGAGCCCGGTGTCGCCGCGGTTGGCAGCCATCACGGCCGCGCCGATCAGCGCCTTGCCACGGGCCGCCGTCGGGCGATCGTCCGCAGCAAGAGCGCGCTCCAGTCGCTCCGAGCCCTCTGCGCAGCGACCCGTCAGATACCAGTACCGCCAGAGCGAGCCGGCGAATCGAAGCGTGAGCTCGTCTTCGCCCGCCGCATCGAGACGATCGAGTGCGGCGCGGAGGTTGTCGTTGTCCCACTCGAGCGACTCGAGCCACACGCCCGGGCTTCCGCGGAGCTGCGGCTCGACGTCCTCCGCGAGCGCCAGGAAGTGCTGGGCGTGACGGCGCCGGATCGCTTCGGCGTCTCCCGACTGCTCGAGCCGCTCGGCCGCGTACTCGCGAATGGTCTCGAGCATCGGGAACCTCGGTGCATCGTCGCTGCCTTCGCTGCGGACGAGGCTGGCATCGACCAGCGACGAGAGCGCCGCGACGTGCTCGACGTCGTCGCCGCAAATGCACTCGACGGCCTCGAGGCTGCATCCTCCGACGAACACCGCAAGCCGCTCGAAGAGCCGCTGCTCCTCAGGCTCGAGCAGGTCGTAACTCCACTCGATCGTGGTGCGCAGCGCCCGGTGGCGCTCCGGCAGCCTGCGCGGCCCATGCGTGAGGAGCTTCAGACGCGCGTCGAGCCGGGAGCGCAGCGAAGCAGGCGGCAGCACCGTGACCCGCGGCGCCGCAAGCTCGATCGCAAGCGGCAGTCCGTCGAGCGCCGTGCAGATGCCTGCGACGTCCGCTGCGTTGCCGGCGCTGAGCGCGAACTCGGGCCGCACCGCCTGGGCCCGCGCCACGAACAGCGCCACCGAGTCGACTGACGCCAGCGCCTCCACGTCGTCGCCGACCGCCGTCTCGAGCGGTGACACGGGGTAGACGAGCTCGCCTGTAACGCGCAGGGGCGCGCGGCTCGTGACGAGTAGCTTCGCCGCAGCGGCGACCTCCAGGACCGCAGGCGCGGCGTCGAGGAGATGCTCGAAGTTGTCGAGCACGAGCAGGTAGCGGCCCCGCCGCAGGTGCCGAATCACGTCCTCTCCGACGGGGCATTCGGCCGCAGTCCGCGGGACACCGAGGGTGTGCGCGGCCTCCTCCAGCACGAGCGCCGGATTCATCAGCGGAGCGAGGTCGACGAAGATGACGCCGTCGGGGAACTCGTCGAGCAGGAGGGCTCCGACCTGTGCGGCAAGCCGTGTCTTGCCAGTCCCCCCGGCGCCGGTCAGCGTGACGAGCCGGACCTCGTCCCGCCGAAGCAGCCCGGCAAGGTCCTCGAGCTCACGCTTCCGGCCCACCAGCGGCGCCGGCTGGTGCGGCAGGTTCGTCGCGCTTCCCGCAAGGCTGCGGGGCGGCGGAAACTCGGATCGCAAGCCCGGAATGACGAGCTGGAAGAGCCGTCGCGCAGGCGCAAGGTCGGTGAGCACGTGCTTCCCCACGTCGCGCACGTCGATCTCCTCAGATGGCAACTCGCGCAGGAGGTCGCGCGTACTTTGCGATACGAGCGTCTGGCCACGGTGGGCGGCGGCGCGGACCGTCTCCGCATCGCGCACCCGAAGGCCCGCGTAGCCGGTTGTGGTGAAGCCCGCCTCCGCCGAGGCGACTCCGATGCGCAATCCGTCCGTGGCCGCCGACCGTTGTAGCTCGACGGCGGCCGCGGCCGCGTCGCCTGCTCGCGCGAACGCAACCAGGAGCGGCACCTCCCTGCTCGGCTCCAGCTCCAAGCCGCCGTGCCGTGCGATCGCGCCGTGCACGAGCGCCTCGTCCGGGGGCCGATCGGCTGCGAGGAACGTGACGACGCCGGATGGCTTCTCGGCGACACCGGCGAGCGACGCGTCGTGGTTGAGGATGCGGCGCTCGAGCTGCTGGAGGGACAGCCCGGGCTCGATCCCGAGCTCCGAGATCAGCACTCGGCGAGCGTCCTCGAAGACACGCAAGGCGTCGGCCTGGCGGCCGGCCCGGTACAGGGCGAGCATCAACTGGGCGCGGAGGCGCTCGCGCAGCGGGTGCTCGACAACGAGCCGTTCGAGCTGCGGAATCGCCCCCGTGTGGCGGCCGAGCTCCAGCTCGGCGGCGAGCCGCTCCTCGAGCACCGAGAGCCGAAGCTCCTCGAGACGCAACGCCTCCTGCCGCGCGAACGGCTCATAGCGGAAGTCGACAAGCGGCTCGCCGCGGATGAGCTCGAGCGCTTCACCGAACACATCCACCCGCAGCGACGCGTCCGCCGCCGAACGCGCCTTGGCCACGAGTTCTTCGAGCTGGTGCAGGTCGAGCTGGTCTCCGTCGGCGAGCCGGAACAGGTAGCCGGGCGCCCGCGTCTCGATGCGCCCCGCGCCGAGCCGCTTGCGCAGCGCGGACACGTGGCCGTGCAGCGCCGTCCGCGCCGTCTCCGGCGGCCGCGGTCCCCAGAGTGCGTCGACGAGGTCGTCGATGGGCACGACGGCACCGGCGTTCAGCAGCAGCAGCGCAAGCAGCGCCCTCTGCTTCGGGCGCGCCGGCGTGAGATCGCGACCGTCGGCCTCGACCTCGAGCGTGCCGAGCAACCGGAGCTCCACACGGCGATTCTCGCACGCGTTAGCGCAACGTCAGCCGCACGTTAGCGGGCCGCGGGATCGTGGTCGCAGCTGTCCACAACACAGAGGAGGTCGTAAGTGAAGCGCGGGATCGCACTCGTCTCCGTCGCCGTCGTCGCCGGTCTCACCATCGCGGCAGGTACCGGCTCGGCCGCGACCGGACCGGCGCCCGGGACGGGCGTCACAGGAGCCTGCAACATGCTGCTCGCAGGCGGCGGCATGGCAAACGCGATGACGAAGGACGTTCGCGGCAACGGCAACGCCGGCATGTTTGGCGCCGTCGCAGCCTCGGGCTGCTGACACCAGAGGCACCGGAGGAGGATGATCATGAAGAAGCTCTCACTCGTGGCCGCGCTCGTCGTCGCGGCCACCGCGGTCCTCGCCGCCAGCTCGCTCGGCGCGGGTGCCACCGACCGTGGGACGGCAAGGCCGTTCACGTTCTTCCTGACCCACTACACCCTGCTCGGCAATGACCCGAACAGCCCGACGGGCGTCCGCTACCAAGACAACGGCCGGCCATCGGCCAAAGCCGCCAACGGCTCCACCGTCGTGCTCACCGGCCGGGGCGGCTGGGATCCGGCCGCCGGGAGCGCCACCGGCGGCGGCACCTATGCCGTCACGAGCGCAGCGGGCGCCATGACTGCCCATGGGACGTGGCATCCGACGCGCTTCGTCTCGTTTCTCCAGCTCGCAGGCTGGTGGCCGAAAGGCTTCAAGGAGGTCGGCTGGCAGGGGTCGAGGGGGTCGCCGTCCTACTCCGGCATCCTGACGCTGAACGTGCAGCTCAGCGGGCTCGGCACGGGCGTGCTGAAGCTCTACTGCCTGATGCCGGGTACCCCGAAGCCGGCCGGCCACGCCAGCGACGGGCTCACGCTCACCGGGCCGAAGCTGCACTTCACGAAGCAGATCCAAAGCTACGAAGGCGTCATGTACTACGGCTAACAGCCGGTTGCGGGTGGCCCCGTAGTCGCCGGCGGGCGGGCGGGGAGCGGCGTCTCCCGGCCCGCCCGCTCACTCGGCTAAAAACGAACAAACGACCATAAGGGAGCGTCGTGAGTGTCCCCGAACTGACATTCACCGAGAAGCGCATCGTCCTGCTTGCCGCGTCCGGAAAATCCACGCAGGAGATCGCGCGGCTCGTCAAGTTCGACGAGCCGACCGTCGAATGGCACCTTTCGCGGGCCAACCGGAAGCTCGACCAGATGTGTGCTCTTCGGCAGAGCGCGAAGGACGGGCGGGGCCGCTGAACGTGATAACCACGCTCGAACCAAGGCGTGTCACTTTTAACCGGTGAGGCCGCTTCGGAAGCGGCGTTTGCGTGAATCTTCCACGGCCGGCCTGCAGCCGCGGGCGGGAGCTTCGACACCTGTAGCGGAGCCGCGATCCGAGCGGCGACCTTTGCGGCGGACCCCGGCGAACGTATGGTGGGTGCTCGATGCTCTGTCCCGGCTGCGGCACCGAGAACCCGGCGGGCAAGAAGTTCTGCAGCGAGTGCGGAACCGGCCTGACGGTCGCGTGCGCCTCGTGCGGCGCCGCACTCGAGGACGGCGTCAAGTTCTGCGGCGAGTGCGGGAGTGCCGTGGCGGCTCGCGCGGAACATGTCCAGCCGGCAGCCGAGCGGCGACTGGTCTCGGTGCTGTTCGCGGACCTCGTCGGCTTCACCCGCCTGTCGGAGGTGCGCGACGCGGAGGAGGTGCGCGAGCTCCTGACGCGCTACTTCGAGACGTGCCGCCGGCTGATCGAGCTCTACGGCGGGACGGTCGAGAAGTTCATCGGAGACGCCGTGATGGCGGTGTGGGGAGCACCGACCGCGACGGAGGACGACGCCGAACGCGCGGTCCGCGCAGGGCTCGACCTGGTGGCGGCGGTGTCGGCGCTCGGCGACGAGATCGGCGTGCCCGAGCTGCGCGCTCGGGCCGGCGTCGTCACCGGCGAGGCGGCGGTCACGGTCGGGGCGCAGGGTCAGGGGATGGTCGCGGGCGACCTCGTCAACACCGCGTCGCGCGTCCAGACGGCCGCCGACGCCGGGACGGTGCTCGTCGGGGACGCGACCCGCCGCGCGACGGAGCAGTCGGTTGTCTACGAGGACGCCGGCACCCATGAGCTGAAGGGGAAGGAGGAGCCGGTCGCGCTCGCCCGCGCGCTGCGCGTCGTATCCGGGGCGCGCGGGACGCTCAAGTCGCACGGGCTCGAGGCGCCGTTCGTCGGCCGCGACCGTGAGCTCCGGCAGATCAAGGACCTCTTCCATGCCTGCGCCGAGAGTGCCAAGGCACATCTCGTCTCGGTCACAGGCATCGCCGGGATCGGGAAGTCGCGTCTCGCGTGGGAGTTCTACAAGTACTTCGACGGCCTGCCTCAGCTGACGTACTGGCACCGCGGCCGCTGCCTCTCCTACGGCGACGGCGTCACCTACTGGGCGCTCGCCGACATGGTGCGGATGCGCTGCCGCATCGGCGAGGACGACGAGCCCGGTGTCGCGCTCGAGAAGCTGCGGGCCACACTGGAGGAGCACATCGTCGATGCCGACGAGCGTGCGTTCGTCGAGCCGCGGCTCGCGCACCTGCTCGCCCTCGCCGAGCACGCCGCGCGCGACCGGCAGGATCTGTTCGCAGCCTGGCGCCTGTTCTTCGAGCGGCTCGCCGACACATACCCGACGGTGCTCGCGTTCGAAGACCTGCAGTGGGCGGACTCGAGCCTGCTCGACTTCATCGAATACCTGCTCGAATGGTCGCGCAACTCGCCACTCTACGTGGTCACGCTCTCGCGGCCGGAGCTCCTCGAGCGCCGGCCGACGTGGGGCGCAGGCCACCGCAACTTCACCTCCCTCTACCTCGAGCCGCTCGACCGCGACGCGATGGAGCAACTGCTGAACGGCCTCGTCCCCGGGCTCCCGGACACGACGCGCCGCCAGATCCTCGAGCGCGCCGAGGGCGTCCCACTGTACGCGGTGGAGACCGTACGCATGCTGGTCGATCGCAGGCTGATCGCGGAGCGAGGAAGTACGTACCAGCCGGTCGGGGAGATCGGCGAGCTCGACGTGCCGGAGACGCTGCACGCGCTGATCGCCGCACGGCTCGACGGCCTTCCGCCGGAGGAGCGGCGCCTGCTCCAGGACGGCGCGGTCCTCGGCAAGAGCTTCACGCGCGACGCGCTCGCGGCGCTGGCCGAGGAGGACGACCAGCTCGAATTGCTGCTCGGCTCGCTCGTCCGCAAGGAGGTACTTGGCCTGCAGGCGGACGCGCGCTCGCCCGAGCACGGGCAGTACGCGTTCCTCCAGGACCTCGTCCGCCACGTCGCCTACGAGTCGCTCTCCAAGCGGGAGCGACGGGCGCGCCACCTCGCAGCTGCCTCCCATCTCGAGCGCGCCTTCGCCGGGGACGACGAGGTGGCGGAGGTAATGGCCGCGCACCTGCTCGATGCCTACGCGGCGGTGCCTGACGACGAGCTGAGGGCACGTGCGCGCGACGCGGTCGTCCGGGCGGCGGCGCGCGCGCAGTCGCTCGCCGCGTCCGGAGAGGCGCAGCGGTATCTGATGCAGGCGGCGGAGCTAACCGATGAGCCGCTGGAGCGGGCGCAGCTCCTCTACGAGGCCGGCACTGCCGCCCAGGGCGCGGCGGATCTCCAAGGCGCCGAGCGCCTGTTCGGCGAGTCCATCGCCCTCTACGACGGAGCCGGCGAGAGCCATCGCGCTGCACGCGTCTCGGCGCGTCTCGCGTTCGTCGTCCGTTGGCAGGGGCGGTTCGACGAGGCGATCGGCATGACTGAGCGTGCCTACGAGCTACTCAAGGACGACGAGCCCGACGAGGATCTTGGGATGCTCGCGATGCGCCTCGCGGGCGGCTACGTCTTCGCCGGCGACGACCGCGCCGGCGCGCTGGTCGACCGGGCAGTCGAGCTCGGAGAATCACTCGGTGCCGCGGAAGTGCTCGCCGGCGCCTTCCTCGGGCGCGCGCACCTCTCGCGCGCCCGCGGTCACGCGCACGTGGCTACCGCATATCTGCGCGAGGCCCTGCTGATCGCCGAGGAGCACGAGCTGCTCGAGCAGCTCGCGACGATCCAGTTCAACCTCTCGGACCAGTGCTTCCACGCCGACCGCTATGCGGACGCGCTCGGCTACCTCGAATCGGCGCTCGAGGTGAGCCGGCGCCGCGGCATCCGCCCGCACGAGCGCGCGACGCTCGCCGAGTCGACGTACCCGCTCTACATGCTCGGCCGCTGGGACGAGTGCCTTGCGACGGCCGCCGAGATCCCGGAGGACCGTCTGAACGAGAGCGTGACGCTGAGTCTGCTCAGCTCGGTGGTGGAGATCCACATCGCGCGCGGCAACGCGCCAGAGGCGCGGCGCCTTCTGGGGCTCTACCCGGCCGACTCGCCGGACGTGCAGGAGCGGACGTCGGTCGCGGCGGCCGACACCGCCGTCCTGCACGCCGAGGGCCGGCTCGAGGAGGCCTTCGCGGCCGCGCTGAAGACGCTCGAGCTGCTCGGCGGGACCGCGGGGCTCTCCTACCAGCAAGCGAAGCAGGCGTTCTGGCACGCGGCAGA